>DATNQB010000087.1 GCA_036702875.1 Oculatellaceae cyanobacterium
CAAAACGCAGTTTAAATGTGGCTGTTTTTCCTGCTGCTAATTCTGCTGGGGGAGGGTTGCCGATTAAACTAAAGTCACTAGCATTGCTGCCTGTAATAGTTAATTGTCCCAAGTCTAAAGTGGCTTTGCCGAGATTTTGAACGGTGAAGGTTTGTTCAATTGAACCCGACTCTATACCGATTTCACCAAAGTTTTGTGTGGCACCTACTGCTAAGTTGGTGGTTCCTTTAATGTTGATTTCTGGTTGCAAAACTCCTAAAACGGGGAATGACAATGATTGGGTGTTGGACTTAATAGTGTCAACTGCTGTGGCATCAGTGATGGTGATGCTGACATCTAATTTCGGGTTGAGTTGAGCGTTGAGTATGGTGTTGGCTTTGAGATAAAGCTGGTTATCAATAATTTCAAATAAGTTGGCATCGGCTCCGGTGAGACTCAAGGTATTGTTTCTGATTGCATCATCTGTGATGGTGATATCTGCTACTTTGATGCGAGTAGAGGTATTGGTGTTTTCAGGTAAGTTGGTGAGTTGGTTTTGCAGAGTAAGTGTTGGTGCTTCGTTAGTATCTGCGATCGCAATTACTAAGTTTTGCGTACTATCGGGATTTGTGCCAATCGTACTGTCATCTAATGCTACTGCTACTGTTAGCTGAGATTGAGTTTCATAGTCTAGGGTGGTACCTGCTTTGAGGTACAGAGCATTGCTAACAATTTCAAATAAGTCAGCATCAACTCCACTGAGGCTCAACGTTTCAGTTCCCAAAGCATCATCAGTGATATTGATGTCAGCTACTTTGATGGCAGTAGAAATATTGGTATTTTCAGGTAAGCTGTTGACTGTATTTTGCAGACTTAGTGTTGGAGCTTCGTTAGTATCTGCGATCGCAATTACTAAGTTTTGCGTGCTATCAGGATTTGTGCCAATAGTAGCGTCGTCTACTGCTACTGCTACCTGAAGTGATGTTTGGGTTTCATAATCTAGGGTTGTACCTGCTTTGAGATACAGAGCATTGTTAACAATTTCAAATAAGTTTGCATCAACTCCACTGAGACTCAATGTTTCATCACCCAAAGCATCATCAGTGATATTGATGTCAGCTACTTTGATGCGAGTAGAAGTATTGGTATTTTCAGGTAAGTTGTTGATTGCGTTTTCCAGAGTTAGTGTTGGAGCTTCGTTGCTATCTGCGATCGCAATTACTAAGTTTTGCGTACTATCAGGATTTGTGCCAATAGTAGCGTCATCTACTGCTACTGCTACCTGAAGTGATGTTTGGGTTTCATAGTCTAGGGTTGTACCTGCTTTGAGATACAGAGCATTGTTAACAATTTCAAATAAGTCAGCATCAACTCCACTGAGGCTTAATGTTTCAGCACCCAAAGCATCATCAGTGATAGTGATGTCAGCTACTTTGATGGCAGTAGAAGTATTGGTGTTTTCTGCCAAGCTGGTGAGTTGGTTTTGCAGAGTAAGTGTTGGAGCTTCGTTGCTATCTGCGATCGCAATTACTAAGTTTTGCGTACTATCGGGATTTGTGCCAATCGTACTGTCATCTACGGCTACTGCTACCTGAAGTGATGTTTGGGTTTCATAGTCTAGGGTTGTACCTGCTTTGAGGTAAAGATTATTGTTAACAATTTCAAATAAGTCAGCATCAACTCCACTGAGGCTCAGTGTTTCAGCACCCAAAGCATCATCAGTGATGGTGATGTCAGCTACTTTAATACGAGTAGAAGTATTGGTATTTTCAGGTAAGTTGGTGACTGTATTTTGCAGAGTAAGTGTTGGTGCTTCGTTGATATCTGCGATCGCAATTACTAAGTTTTGCGTACTATCGGGAGTCGTGCCGATTGTATTGTCATCAACGCTAACACTTACCTGAAGTTGAGATTGGGTTTCGTAGTCTAGAACTGTACCAGCTTTGAGATATAATTCGTTGCCAACAATTTCAAATAAGTTAGCATCAACTCCAGCCAGACTTAAAGTATTAGTACCGACGTTATCATCGCTGACAACAATATTGGCAACTTTGACACGACTTTCGGTATTAGTATTTTCAGATAAGCTGGTAAGAAAGTTTTGCAGGCTAATTCCTGGGACACTATTTTGATATTCAAAAGCACCAATGTCTGTGCTGCTACCGTATACTCGGCTGAAGCCATTACCTCGTTGGTCGGTTGTTAATCCACCAGAGTTATTGCCAGCATTAATAGCAGGACTATCTGGTAACAAAGCGTGGGTTTGAGTATTGCCACCGTTGTTGGCTAAAGGTGCTAGTCTTGGGTCAGTAATGCCAGTGAGATCGCTATTTACTCGATCTACAATCACATCTTTATCCAAAACTGAACTTACATCAATCTGAATTGTTGCGTTGGCTGTAGTAACACCTGTTGCACCAAAGAATACTAAGCGGGTGTTATCTCCTGCTATATCTGTATTGCTAACTTTGATCCTTGCTAAGGTCTTGCTGGAGTCTAAGGTAAACTTGAACCCTAGAATAGCTGGATCATTTGAATTCTCTAAGTTGTTACCTGTTGTTTTAGCACGGTCTAATCCGTTAATTAAAGCATAAGGATTGCTAGAAGTTGGCTCGTTAAACCAGTCCGAGATATTACTAGAAACCGTTGTCTTAGTGCCATCACTGTAGGTGAACTCAACGAGCATTGATGTATCACCTTCAGTAGAGAGGGCAAATAGGTGCATTTCCTGATAGCTAGTAGCTTCTACGGGGAATTCAAAACTATTTCCTGCTAATGCAACGCGAGTATTGTTACCACCTGCATTTAATCCGTAGGCTAACTGCACATCGGGATGGTTGCCATCGGCAGCAAAGAAGCCGTTATCAGGTAAACCATTGCCAGTGGAGGCATTGAGGGTTTTCGCTGCGTCATCAGTTACCAGGACATAATTATAGCTATCGAAGGAGTCTTGCTTTGTATCGGTAGTGAGTAAACCAAATTGACTGGCAGCGTTCCCACCTCCAATCAAGTTAGAGTTTTCACTAATGAAGGTGTTACCAGAAACATCATCGTTGTTGGCGTTACCAGAAATAATGCTGGATAAAACATTAACTTGAGCATCTGTTGTACCGCTATTGATAACTCCGCTTCCGGTATTTGCAGTGTTAAGGGTAATGGTGCTATTGCGAATATTGATCGTTCCTGTACTGTTTTGCTGGAAGATAGCACCACCAGAGTTGCTCGCAGAGTTACCACTCAGGGTAGCTTGGGAAAGGGTTAATTCACCTGCCGCATTAGCGATCGCACCACCAGAGTTGCTCGCAGAGTTACCACTCAGGGTAGCTTGGGAAAGGGTTAATTCACCTTCCGCATTAGCGATCGCACCACCATTATAAATCGCCGTATTATTTGTGAGGCTGCTATTTGTAATGGTTACAGTTCCGGTATTGAAAACTCCCCCTCCATGATAAATCGCCTTATTATTTGTGAGGCTGCTATCTGTAATGGTTACAATTTTTCCATGATTTGCTATAGCACCTCCAAAATCAGCTTCGTTGTTGCTTAAAGTTGTTTTTTCCAGAGAAAGGGTAGCGCCATTGGAGTTAAAAATGCCACCCCCATATCCACTCTTATTTTTGGTAAGGGTAACATTACGGAGAGTCAGGTTTTCTACGTTGTTTATTGCACCTCCATCTCCGGGAGTAAATCCTTCAGTTAGGGTTAGCCCACTCAAGACAACATTTGCTAAGGATTGCTCGTTGTTAATAACGAAGAGACGAGAATTATTGCCACCACTAATAGTAATCGCCTGAGCGCCTGCATCAACGGTCAGATTTTTACCGATGACAATTGCTCCTTGAGTTAGAGAAATGGTTTTACTCGCCAGGCTTGGAGCAAAGGAAACTGTTCCACCTGGAACTGCAACCTGAATAGCTTCCCGTAAACTCAGATCGCCAACACTATAATTACCATCATCCTCATCGGTTAATAAATCCACAATAGGATCGACTATACCAACTGTAGGGTTAAAGTTATTAATGCCGGAGCGCTTATCTACACTTTCTACTATTTCGTCATTCTCAGACAAGGTATCAGGATCTGAAGCCGTGTTAATGAAATTATCTGGTTGTGGTGTGACAGAAACGTTGATGTTGGGGGATACACCTGGTGAAATAACTACCGTATCATCGGCGTAGACTACTGCATTTGCATCTAACCTATTGCGAGAAATTGCTTCATCTTCACCTATTCCATAGGCGTTAACGATTGATGCGGCAGCAATCTTATCTAAGTCTTGAGTGGCTGAAACATTCAGGCTGTTAAGAGCAGTGATTTTAGCTTGTTTATCAATAATTGATCCTGCATATAAATAGGTATCTTGGGTTGTTTCTGCTATAACATTACTCTCAACAGATAACGTGTTTGCTTCGCTAGATGTTGAAATAGAAATGTTATTTTCAGCAGCATCAAGAGTAAAGTTATTAACTTTAACCTCAGCAGATTCTCCTACGAACGCTATAGTTGATGAGTAAACAGAAGTGATGCCATCAACATAATTTCCAGCAGATAACCCATCTACTTCTTGAATAATTTTATTATCAAGATTAATATCGCTAGTTGCTTTAATTTCTAGCTGACGATTTTGTCCAGCTACGGGAGTGACTCCAAAATTAACTTGAGCGCGATCGCCTAGACGAGCAATAGTTTGATTCATTAATTTACTTTTAGCATCGGAACCACCATCGGCGATCGCGCCTGCTGCTCCTGCTACGGCATTACTCAAGCCGTTATTGTTTGACTGCGCCTCAAGGGTAACTTTATTTACTGCTGCTAATTTTGCCTCTGCCTCAGTTGTAGCTTCTGCTACATTAATGATGTTTACAGATGCTTGAGACGAACCTGCCCCTACAAATAGCCCGTAACTCTTACCGTCAGAATTAGCATCGGCTTTGTTGTAGGATTGAGCGCTGAGAGTTAAGTTATTACCTGCATTAAGTTCAGCACCTTCTCCCGCCTTGGCAGAGATGTTAGCATTGACATCTACTGCTGCATTTGCACCTACCCCACTGCCAAGTAATGAACCAGCCGAAGGATTAGCCGTAGCAGTTACAGCGTTTTCTGGGGTATCGGGGGTAGAAGCTTTAATCGTGATGTTATTGGAATTGAGTTTTGTTAAATCACCAACAGTAGCCAATACAGTTGGTTTCCACTCTGCATCTGCTTGAGAAATTCCGACACTAATTGCACCAACATTACGCCCTGATGCTAATGATGTAACTTTTCCTTCTGCCTTAGCTTCAACGGAAGTATCTTGGGCAATATTGATAACTGCGTTATTGCCAATGTTGGCTGCCACAGTCGGGGTAACGGTCACATCTGCGATCGTGCCAGTTCCCGCCAAAATACCACCACTGGAAGCTTCTGTCGTACTCTTAGCGGTGTCTTTTGACTGAGCCAAGATTGTTAAATTGAGGACTTGATTATTAGGGTCATCGGCGTTACCAATGACTACGCCATCCCCTAAATATGCTCTGGTAGAGCCAGTTGAAGAAATATTAGCAACTGTTATACCCACCGCACCCAATAGACTAATCGCAGCATTAAGCCCGTTTGCTTCTAAATTAGAGTTGGTGTTGGCGTTAATTCCCAGAGTATTGGCTTTTGTTACTGTACTGCCTGAATCAAGGTAAGCAGCGACATTACGTTCCACATCAATAACTGCTACAGATGCACCCAGACTTATTAAACCAGCCTGCCCACCATAGGCAGAGCCATTTATTGTTTCATTCAGGTTAGCGTTGACATTAATATTATTGCCTGCGCTTAACGTTGCTCCAGCTTTAGTATAGGCAAGCACTGTATTGTCAATATTAGCAACAACAACTGAGCCGCCTATACCAGCAACACCCTTTGTGATTTGTCCGCTTGTAGCTTTAACGTCAATAGTGCCATCGGCTTTAACGTCAATATTGCCTGTATTTGTTTCTACAACAACATGATCGCCTAGATAAGCAATTGTGCCTTTCGCTTCGTTACTATTGAGGGCATTAGTTACTTTGTTGCCTGCGGTGGCATTGGTAATATTGGTTTTGGCGCGATCGCTAAACGCACCCCGCGATTGTCCTAGATCGCCACTATTGTTATATCCATTCAGAATGTCATTTAAAGACTGAGAAGGTTTAAACAAGCTATCAGCATAACTAATGGCATTTTGAGATTGATCATCAGATTTACGAGTTGCCTGGAGTGCTTGGTCGCTTAGTTCTGCTCCAATAGCATAGACAGAAACAGATCCAGCTATTCCAACCAAGCCACCAGCAGCACTGACAGAGTAACTATCCGCTTCTTGATTTGAGAAAGCACGGATTGCAACATCTTTGTGAGCAAAAGCTTTGGTGTTATCTCCTATATATGCAGTGGTATTGTTGTGGACTACTCCCACATCAACTCCGCCACTAACACCTACTACTCCACCTGCTAAACTACCAGCTACTCCTAAGATTTTCGACAAATTAACTGCTGAGACGTTAATTGTTTGCTGGCTACTACTGGTATCACGGTTATTTTGGTTGAGTTTGGCATCTTTTCCAACAAATGCAGAAGTATTGGAGTTAACTACATTCACACCTACCGCTCCGGCAACACCAGCAAATAAGCCACCGCCACCACTAGCAGTAACATTCAAAATATCTTCGCTAGATGTTGCTTGGACACCAATACCCTTAATGCTTTGGGTTCCGGTATTGTCACTATTGACAACATTAATCGTGGCAATTCCATTGGCAGCAGCATCAATAATAGCGCGATCGCTAATATACGCTTGGGTGTCTTTATCAATCACCACCACGCCTGCCGAAGCACCTACCCCTGCTATGCCAATACCAATGCCCAAACTTCCAGCAATGCTATCTACTGCTGTATGATCTTGGGCATTAACTAAGACATTTCCGCCTGCATTTACTGTTGCGTCTGCACCAATGTAGCCATGAGTTTTACTGGTCAACGAAATAGCAGAGGCAGAACCCGCAACGCCTACAGCACCGCTACCTCCAACGGTTGCAGCTATAGAATAAATTTCTTCTTCTGCTACTGCTTCAACTCTGACATCTTGGTTGGCTTTAACAGCAGCAGACCCAGCAATGAAAGCCTCGGTAGTATTATTCACAACGCTAACATTTGCTCCAGGGCCAACTCCTGCCACTCCTGCAATAGCTAAGGAACCCGCAATTCCTAGATGACCTAAATCATTGCCAGCCACTACATAAACAGCTTGTTCTGTGCCTGCACCAGTATTATCGCTATTAATTTTGGCATTGCTGTCTACATATGCAGTTGTTTTATTTGTCAAGACATAAACTGAAGCACCGAGAGAAACGCCTACAGTTCCTGCAACACTACCAGCCGCCGCAATACTAGCAATATCATCACTATTTGTAGCGGTGACTGCTAAACCTTTAATTAATTGTGTTTTTGGCGTAACAATTCGTTTGCCATCAGCAGCAAGTAGAAGACGCTGATTTTCACCGCTTCCTTGACTGGTGAAATCAATGTCTACACCTTGTTCAGCGTTAGCGCGAGAAGTTGCTAGTTTGAGAACTTTCGCATTGTTTTGATCTGCAATTACATAATAAGTCTTACCGTTTTCTAAGCCACCGATAGCTGTGCCTTTGCCACTACTATATGTAATTGCTTGTCCAGTGACTAAGCCGTGATCGTTGGCAAAGGTAATTTGATTACTGTTTATATCAGTATTACTGCTAGCAAAGGCACGACCTGCATCAGAACCCTGAGTAGCTTCCAAATCATCAATAGACTGTAAAATGTGACCGTCACCGCTAGCACTGGTAATGTCAATGGCATTTTCCGAGATGTTTGTTTCTTGAAGAGACTTCGCTAGCTTAATTGTTTGGTCGTCAACCTTAATTACATAATAAGTTTCTTGGTCGCTGATTTCTGCAATTTCAGCATTTCCTTGATTAAATACAACTGCATCTCCAGTGTCGAAACCATGATCTTTATTAAAGTGAATGGTGTTGTTAGTAAGATCGATATCTGCACTATTAAATGTCAGGGGTTCAACAGGTAAATATTGACTCGTAAAGTCCCCAGTTTTGACAGCAATACTATCCCGATTGCCTAAAGCAGTTACCTGCGCGTAATCGTCAATATAAGCTTCAGTGGTTTTGTTAATTACCGGAACACCCACCGAAGCACCTACACCTGCTATGCCACCAAAACCACCACTGCCTGAAATTAAGTCGAGTTCTAAACGGGAATCAGCATCAACAACGATATTACCTGTGGCATGGACAACGGCTTGATTGCCAATATAAGCTTTTGTTGTTTCGTTAACAACATAAACCCCAGCCGCTCCAGCAACTCCAGCCGTTCCTCCTGCACCAATTGAAGCTGCAACAGAAGTAATTTCACCAGTTGTCAGCGCTTGCAGTTCAATATTATTTTCGGCTTTAACCTGAGCAGTTGAGTCTATATAAGCTTGGGTAGTTTTATCAATTACTCCGACATCAGCCCCAGCGCCGACTCCAGCAGTTCCTCCAGCCCCTAACGAGCCAGCAACGCTCAACAATTCGGCATCATCCCAAGCAAATACAACTACACTTTGCTGATTGCTAGTATTAGTAGTATTTTGATTAACTTTAACTCCGGTACCTAAATAAGCTTGGGTTGTATTCTTAACTGCATTGACTGTAGCCGAACCTGCAACGCCAGCCGTACTACCTCCCGCTCCAGCAGCAGAAATGGCTTGTACATCGTCAACTGAGGTGGCGACGACTGCTAAACCATTGACTGTTTTAGTTAAACGTACACCGAGATTATCTTTTTCACCGCTATCTACTTGGATACCAGCACCATTTCCTTTGGCATTTACTTGGGTGGTGCTGCCATCAATATATGCAGAGATTGTATTATCAGTATTTAAAATGTTTGTGGATACGCCAACTGCACTACCACCAGAAGAAATCCCTACTCCCCCAGCAATCAAATCGAGATTTAAGGCACTGCTAGCAGTAATAGCTATGCTACCGTCAGCATTCACAATTGCGCCATTACTAATGTAAGCTTTAGGATTGATTGAGAGGTCATTTACTGAAACTGAACCACCTAAACTAAAGCTACTTGCTCCAGCAGCCCCTAAAGTAATGGCAATAATCTTGGCTGTGGCAGAGGCATCAAGTATGATATTGGCTTTTGCTGTAACGGTTGAGTTATTGATATATGCTTGAATGGCTTTGTCCTTATCGCCAATTTGGTTAACTGCAACTGCTGCACCAATAGCAATACCACTGCTACTTCCAGCTACTCCTCCAGCGATCGCCAAGATAGCTGAGGCATCTTTCCCACGAACACTGATATTTCCAGCTGTTGTCTCAACCGTTGCATCTTTAATCCCAGCTTCAATCGCATTTTCAATTAAGTTAACTGAAACCGAGCCTGCTAACCCCAAAGATTTGCCGCCACCAACTCCAGCCGTGATATTATCTATTGCAGCATTTGATTGGGCTAACAGAGTGATATCACCAGTTGTTTTTAGGGTTGATTTTTCAATTTGTGCTTGAATTGAATTAGTTATATCGTTGTAGGAAACTGCTGCGCCGATGCCGCTATTTTGACCAATTCCTACTGCTCCTGAAAGGGATTTAATCGTTGAGTTATCTTCAGCCTTAATGCTAATTGCACTAGGGGAATTATTGCCGTTATTGCTGTTAAAAATCCCTGCCTTGACTGTATTTTCAATTAAGTTAATCGAAGCTGTTCCTGATCCAGCAAAGCCACTTTGACCTGTAGCAATACCTAATGAAGCCGTTAAAGCGCGAATATCAGTTTCGCTGATAGCTGATAGTGTAAGAGTTCCTGTATAACCCAGGGTAGAATTGTTAATCGAGGCTTCAATTGTATTCGTAATATCATTCCGAGCAACAGAAGCCCCAAATCCTGCTTTACCGCCCAAACTGGCTGCACCGCCAATTGCATAAATAGCGGAAGTATCTTTAGCATCCAAGGCGACATTTCCGCCAATTGTTGTATTAACGCCTTGGATATAGGTATAGGTTTTATTGTCAATATCGTTGAGAGAAACTGAACCCGCGATCGCAATTCCATCTTTCTGAGGCGCACCCGCTCCTCCTGCTGATGCAACCACTATCGTTCCACCTCGTTTAGCATCAAGGGTTAAACTTGATGCTGTCAGGGTAAGTTGCTGGCTTCCTCCTGCAACAAATGCTTTTGTTGTTCCGCTAACGTTATTTTTACTGAAAGAACCTGCTAATCCCACTGAGGTTTTATCCTGATCTGCCTTAGCAAACGCAACTGCACCGGAGGCAGCTACAAGAGTAGTGTTATTAACACTATTAATTGTCAGGTCTTTAGTATTAATCGAGCCAGTATTATTAACATAAGCAGCAACTTTATCGGTGATTGTATTAATAGAAACGTCACCCGAAATTGCTATGCCTGCTTTGCCTTTATTCCCTTGATCGTTAGCAGTTGCGTTTGGTGCAGTTTTAGGCATAGCAACCTCATCAAGCGAGGGGGTGCTTTCAGTTCCATCCAGGGGATCTGGTTGTTCTGGTTCAGGTCCAACGATTGCTGCTGCTAGAGCAAATGCCCAAACATCTCCATCGGCATTAGCATTAATATTTAAATTGCCATTTACAGTAATATCACTACCAGTCTGAGTAGGAGTGACCCCTTCTTGGTATAGTTCACCAATCCATGCTTGGGTATCTCGCTTAATTTTATTAACGCCAAAGGTTACCCCAATTCCCAAGTTTTCCGCAGTCGCTATGCCTCCAATTAGACTAATGACATTAGTATTATCTTTCGCATCAACAACCAGACTAGCATTGCTATCTGTAACTAATTTATTGCCAACATTAATCTTTGCTCCGTTTTCAATCTGAGCATAAGTCTTATTATCAACATCTGTCCAAAAACCTGTTCCGTTAATCCCAAAAGTTTTCCCTTTTCCTCCTGATGCGCCAATTGCAACGTGCAACGTTTTAGTATCTGCATCAACTTTTAAACTATCAGCATACAGTTGAACCCCTTTGGCAATTTTGGCATTAACATTATTACTGTATCCAATAACTAAAGCTGTACCCCCGATCGAATTGTCGTTATTTGTTCCTGCATCTGGGATTAAAGAATTGCGGTTTTGAGTCCATAAAGTACCAGAGCCTTGTAAACCTGGCAATTTGATATTTCCGCCTGCATGAACACCTTCATTAATGCTTACTGCATTAACAGAGACTGTTTGCGTTCCTTTACGGAAGTCGATTGATGTATCTTGATTAATTTTGGCGTTTTCATCAATGAAAGCGTTACTGGTGTGATTAAGATCGAGAATTGTAACAGAGCCTGCTAATCCAAATTTTGCTCCGGTAGCAGCGGTGCTTTGACTCCAAGAATCAAAAACATACTGATCTAAGCCAAAGTTATCGTTAAGATATCCTGAGATTTTACCTGTATATTCTAGAAATCTATCCTTAAACGTTGGCTTTTTATTGGCATCTGGCTCGGCATCTGGCTCGGCATCTGGCTCGGCATCTGGAGCCAAATTCACTCCATATTGAAACTGATAGTCATTAAGCGCACGGGCATTAATGTCTAAACTTGCTGAAGTATTGACTGTCGCATTTTTACCAATGTAAGCAGTTGCATTGTTGTTATATTCTCCAATACCTACTGCTGAAGATAAACCAAAAGTTGGTGGTTCTCCTTCAGTCGGTTTGGGTAAAAATGAACTTACAGAAATATCTGGACGGCTATTAATTATTGCATTGATACCAATTGTTCCCTCTTTAGCAGTAACCACCGCATTATCCCCAATGCGAGCAGTAACATTATTAGTATCTACGGCATAAGCAACTGCGGCACCAATATCAAACTTATTCAATAAGTTATTATTGCTCTCTTTGGTTTCCTGCTGCGCTTCAGTCGTCTTGAAACCAATTTTATTCTTAACCCAATCAAGTAATTTATCCACCGCAGCATCTTTTATAGCGTCAACACCATCCCCTGTAAATTCTGTGTTAACTGCCGCACGAGCAATAACCCCTCTAGCCTTTCCTTTGAGCCCAAAAAGTTGCGGTACACCATCATTACTCTGATTGGCTTCAATGTTAATGCTCTTGGTGACATCAACCGTGCCATCAATTAAGGCATTAGCACTGCTATCTTCCTCAGAATAAGCAACAGCTATTCCAACTGCACCATCTTCTCCTGCTGTCGATCGCGCTAGAGTAAAGTTAATATCAACTACCTTAGCTTGTACTTTTAAATCACCACCTACAGTGACATTAGCTGACTGACCAATTTGAGCAGTAGACTCGCTATCTAGATTGCTAATTGCAACAGAGTTAGCCGCGTTACGAGCCCCACTGATATCAGCATTAACTTCAACTTTGTTGTTGACAATAGATTTTAATGTAAAATTGTCAGTTGTGTTGATGATTCCGTTAACATTAGCACGGGCAATGGCTTGACTTTTACCGTAAGCAATACCTAAGAAACCAAATTCAAGGTCAGGGGCAACAACAGCTTGAGAATCAGAGTTAGCTTCAATATTTAGTTTTGAAGCGGTAATATTTGCATTTGAAGTAATATCAATGATTGACTCTGCTTTTGACCAAGCTGCTCCTCCATTGGGAATCTGTGATAAGGCGTTATCGATGACAAAATTCGATGCATACTCTAAGATACTATCCCGTTTAAAAAGGCTGTCATAACTGGTTTTGGCTGATAAAATAACATCGCCACCTTTTATGGTTGCTTTATCAATGGTAATTTTTGCCAGGTTACCTTCCTTCTTAATAGCATTTAGGAAACTAAGACCTTGATACATCCCTGTTGTATCTCTGGCTTGTAAATTAATGGCTCCTGCTTGAGAAGTTCCACCAGCATGAGTCAGTAATTTGGCTTGATCGTTAACAGTTATGATTTCACTTAAAAAGATGATTGAACCAGAGTTGTCTATTGAGGTTCCATTAAGGTGATCGTTACCTAAAATTTCGCGAGTTGATAAAGTAACACCTTGGTCAACAGTAATGCTGGTTGCATCAATACCAATGTGACCACCGAAAGTATATAAATTTTTTGAAAATATTACTTTATCAGTTGCCAAAGCACTACTTGGCTTGTTCTCGTTATCTTCTTCTGTGCCAATCTTGTTTAAATTTTCAGCGCCACTCCCTGTAACGCTAATTGTGGTGCCTGAACTAAATTTAAAATCCGTTGTGCCCCCGAAAGTAACTATATCTTCACCATCGCCAGTCTGAATATCTAGTCCAGAAAAGAAATTGAGATCGATGGCTACTTCTTGTTGGTTGATTTGTTGAATAAAATCTGTACTACTAGCATCTATAGTAATGGAATTAATCGTATCTTTAATAATTAATTCTTGATTGTCAATCGAAAAAACTAAGTTGTTATCTTGAATAGGAATGTCTGCGGCTTTTTCTTCAATAAAACTAAAGACGCTGTTCTGTAGCTTCACTACTCCTAGAGTGGAGCTATATTCATCTGACTTAATGACAGTTGCTTCAATTGTTCCAGCTTTATATTCTAGCTTCCAGTCACCACCCTTGTTAGCATTTCCTGTCAAGTCATCGGATGCGGCGACATCTGCGCCAGTCAAGGTACTCAGTTGATTAACAAATGCTTCTCCAACTGATCCTTCTGCAACATCACAACCATACAGCAGAATATCTGCCTTTGTGGTTAGCGCACTTGCCCATTGTTGTAAATTAGTTTGATACTGCTGTAGTGTATCGTTACTTAAAGTCCCCGAACCTAGTTTTAAATTTCCCGCGCTACCGTGAGAGAGAACGTGAATAGAGCTAATATTTTGACGATGGGATAGAACTTGTGTAATTTGCTCAATCCCATCTCGGTTAGCATCTAAGCGGATAATCTCAGAACCTGGAGCAATTCCAGCCAATAAGCTTTGATTATCGTCTACAGCGGCATCAATAAAAACAATAGTTCCAGACTTTGCTTGGTTGATACCTCCGGTAAGCAAATCATCTTTGCCAAAGTTACCTACTACAAACCCACCCCTTCCCAATAAATCATCTCCGCCAACAGCAGGAGCAAGCAACTCTGGGTTGAAAGACGTAGTAATTCCCTCTAACTGTAACTGTATTGGTATACTTTCAAACCCAGTTATTGCAGTAATGTTTAGCTCTGGAGTCCAAACGCCTTCAACTTTACCTACCTGCTCTAGAGGAGAAGGTGGATTTAGGCTGTCTACTTCAGTACTTATAAGATTGGGAGATTGGGGGAAGTTAGGTTCTGGGGAATTTAGCATGGTAGGTTTATACTGTTTGCACCTGAAGCAACAGCTATATATGTGGTGTTAGTAAGTTTTAGTAGTAATGCCCCTGAGACTAAAAGTCTTAGTGCAGTTGATTTCTTGAATGCTATTTACTATCCTTTCCAGGATGTGTCTTTTTCCTTAAGATATATTTTTTATTTAATCAAATATATATCGTATCTTTTAACTTTAATACCGTAGAAATACTGAAAAAAAAAATTCCCTTCCTTCAACTTTAATACCGTAGAAACACTGAAAAAAATTTCCCTGCCACGCATATTATCCAAGACTTACACAAGTGGGCGTAAATAAAAGGTTCGTGTCACCAGATGCAGCCTTGTAAAGTTTTGTAAAAATGACCGATTTTTGAGGGTTAATTGATAAGAAATACAAATGATAAATTTGCCTAGTTTGAGTCATTTTAGGCAAAGTATGATGAAAATATGTACCCAAGCATGAGGACATTACCCATGCTACGTTTCTATCTTATTAGACTACTTCAAAAGTGACAAAACAGGGTTATTTAGTAAGATTGGAGATCCGCGAGCAAGATGCTCGCACAATCAGGATTTTTGACATCTGAGAATCATTTAGTAATATTCCAGAAACGCGAGCAAGATGCTCGCACAATCAAAATTTCTTCTCAAATTTTACTCATCGCATCCTTATTTACAGGTGCAAACTAGGAATTAATTCCGCATGAAAATCATTATTTTGCAACTCATTATAACGGAGAACTTCCCGCAGATGATTTTGCTCATTTACCATCACAACTTTAGGGGTGTGGGTTTTAATTTCTTCAGGTGTAAACTGGGCATAAGTCATAATAATTAAGCGATCGCCCTTGACACCCAAACGCGCCGCCGCACCATTTAATTCTATTGCGCCTGAGTTTGCGGGTGCAGCGATCGCATAAGTAATAAATCGCTCCCCATTATTCACATTAACTACCTGTACTTGCTCATAAGGCAATATTCCCGACGCATCCAGTAACGCTTGATCAATGCTGATACTACCCATGTAGTTCACATTCGCGTCGGTAATGGTGCAACTATGAATTTTGGCTAAAAGAAGCGATCGCTGCATTTTACAATTATCAATTATCAATTATCAATTATCAGTTACAATATCATTGACTCACCGTCTGTAGAGACCGTAAATTTACGGTCTCTACAGACGGTGATAACTGATTTTAACTTTGTTTAACGTTGAATTACACAACGTTAGAATCTTTAGCTTTTTTGGCTACCAGCTTGGATGCACTTTTCAACCAGTGGCATTACCTGATCGACATCTTGCCAACCTAGAATCTCGGTAACTTTCTTTTCTAAGTTTTTGTAGGATCTGAAAAACTCAGCAATCTCATCTAAGCGGTGAGGAGCAAGATCTTTGAGGGATTTTATGTGAGTGTAACGGGGGTCTTTATCAGGCACACACAGAACTTTTTCATCGCGATCGCCACCATCAATCATTTCTAACATTCCGATGGGTCTAGCAGCAATCACACACCCTGGAAATGTTGGTTGATCAATCAACACCATGCCATCCAAGGGATCGCCATCATCAGCTAAGGTATTAGGTACAAAGCCGTAGTCATAAGGGTACTGCACAGAGGAGTAAAGTACTCGGTCAAGCGCAAATGCGTTTAAGTCTTTATCAAACTCGTACTTGTTTTTGCTTCCTGCGGGAATTTCGATCAAAACGTTGATCAAGCCTGGTTTGGGTTGAGCAGGAATACGTGATAAATCCACTAGGTAACTCCTAAGCTATACAGTAACGTGGGGGTGCAATGTCCATCAATATAATTGAGATGGTCGCACCTAAAACAGGTTTAAACCCACCCCCCGTTTAGCATTCTACGGGAAGAGGGTAGCAGGTGATATGTGAATTGCCGCTGAGTATCAAGACAAGATTGGTGATCTAGGTAGTTTTTTCTCTTGTTGTTGCCATCATCTTGCCTTGTATCTCATCAAATTAGTTAAGACATGATTGTGTTTTTGTTAAATAATAATTAAGGTTTGTCAATTTCCTGAATTGGGAAGTGAATAACTGGTTTGCTGCAAAATTAGGCTATTGCTTGAAGAGAAGTTAGCGATCGCAAACACAGGTAAAGCTAAAGTTAAGATAGCAATGATTGTTCCCAAAATCTCTGCCCATCTATTGGCAGGCAGTTCAGAAGAATTGGCAGACGGACTACTACTGGATTCCATACGTTCTTTAAAAACTCAATACAAACTAAAGAGCAAGAGACATTTTTAAACTCTTATTCTTTCATTTTAACGATTTCATGGCAATAAAATGTCTTTAAGTACACAATCTTTACTTAATCTATCTAGTGACATAAATCTTACCTAAATTATTACTTGAGAATGATGTGCAGTTTGATCGCCTGATTGGCTATAGAAAATTAATCATTTAATCTCCGTACAATTGTGATTATTTATACAAACATCCCATAAAAAACCGCCACTAGAAAGAGGCGGTCGTCTTAAGCAATCGGAGGGTATCAATACCTTACGTTGCTATTTCTTAATACTCTGTAACAACTTTTACAAAAATTGAGGTGATTGGGGATTAGTGATTGTTAATTGTTAATTGATAATTGTTAATTTTTTCTTTGATAAACCTGATATACAGATGTTTAAAAGTAGACTGAATTACGCGGGGCATACCAAAATCTATTGGGACGAGATTTTCAGGTAATTTCCAATCAGTAAGTTTAAGTTCTGTAGGTTGTAGTTGCGGGAAGTGAATATCTGCCAATTCAGGACATAAACCCATACGTTGAGATGCAGCAACAGTTGGGACTATTTGTGGCTCAACATTGAGGATTTCTAAGAAAGCGCGGTCTAGAGCAAAAACATTAGATGATGCGCCTAATACCCCTAATTCACGGGGTTCGCCACCACTAGGGCCATTACCTTCGTGACCGATAATGCCATCAATAAGTGTTAAATTAGGATTAATTGCTCGCGCTGTTTCTACAAGCATTGTGCCAAATCTGGCGCTATCTTTTCCAGCTTCCATGTGCCACCAAGCTTTCATTTTGCCAGGAACACAACCAAACAAATTTTTTACACCCAATGTCATTGTGAGTTGGACATGGGATTTTACTTTTGGTAGGTTAATCACCACATCAGCATCTATTGCTTCTTTACTCAGCAATAAATGGTTAAAGTCTTCGCTGACTGTTTGATAGCGCTTGCCGTGAAATTCTACTATCGGTAAATTGAGTTCTTGAATTAGTGGTAAATAACCGCTAGCTTTTGCCACACCCATTGCACTACCAAAAGCAGGGCCATCGCCTAAAAATGGTTTACCGCCTGCTTCTTGTACTAATTGGGCAACACAATAAACGATTTCTGGGCGAGTGACACACTCTTTTCCAGGGCGGGAACCTGTGAGGAGATTGGGTTTAAGCAGGACGCGATCGCCTTTTTTGACAAATGCTTTCATCCCTCCCAATGGTTCTAATAGCGTTAAGAGCGATTCTCGCAATAACGCTTGTTCGTAGGATGTGGCGCGGATTAAGCTAACAGTAGATGACATAGATAGCGATTAATTGCATATACACTCACAACTATAACCGTGTGCCACGAGTGAGGGCGGTTACTCTTTGAGCATCAGAAAATACTTCTTCCCCTATAATCTCAGGAATTGCAGGTTTGATCTCAACTTTGATGACATTAGCCATGTTAATCGCAATTGTCTCTTCTTGCAGGTGTAAAATCCACCAAGGTTTGTCAAATAAACGCTTGATATGTTGTTGGATTTCCTGTGGGGAGGGTGAGGAATTTTCTAGATCATATACTTGATATGATTCTGTGCGACCGTCTGCGTAGTGAAAAGTTAATTGTGTAAAGCCACTTGGATTAGGCATATTTGACCAATTATCAATTAACAATTATCAATTATCAGTCATCTGCGATCAATTACAAGGGCAAGATTTATCTGACGATTGATAGGCGGGCAAGATGCCCGCACTACAAGTGTTTAATGCTTACTGTTGACTGTACTCATTTTTTCTAAATCTAATACTTTTGCAAGTTCTTCCTCGCTCATCAACTGTTGTTCTAATACAATCTGGCGTAGGGATTTTCCGGTTGCTAAAGACTCTTTAGCGACATTAGCGGCGTTAAGATAACCAATATGAGGATTAAGGGCAGTGACTAAGGCTAAACTGCCTTCTGCATAAGCTAAACAGCGATCGCTATTTGCAGTTATTCCGAGTATACATTGGCGCGTTAGCGCAGCTATGGTATTACCCAAAATTTCGATGCTGTGGATCAAATTATAGGCAATTAGCGGCATCATCACGTTAAGTTCTAATTGTCCTGCTTGGGCAGCAAGTGCGATCGCACTATCATATCCCATCACCTGAAAACACACCATTGAAGTCATTTCTGCCATGACTGGGTTGTACTTTCCTGGCATAATTGATGATCCAGGTTGCACTGGTGGTAGTTGAATTTCTTTGAATCCAGTTTTTGGCCCTGAATCCATTAATCGCAAATCATGGGAAATTTTGACGCAATCTTGCGCTAAGTTACGGATTGCGCCGGAAACATTCACAAATGGAGCCATACTTTGCATTGCTGCCATCATATTTGGTGCAGGTTGCAATGGTTGGTTAATTAACTGGGATAAAATTTCCGCAACGCGATCGCGATACTGGGGATGAGTATTCATACCTGTACCAGCCGCACTACCTCCTAATCCTAACTTGGTTAAGTCTTGTGCCGCTGTTTGAATGCGTTGTTGATGTTCGCTTAAAATTTGCGCCCAAGCACGAAATGTGTCTCCTAAGCGCACAGGGACGGCATCTTGCAAATGAGTTCTACCAGATTTGATGATATCTTGAAACTCATCTGCTTTGGAAATTAAAGTGGCCATCGCATCTACTAAAGCTGGATTTAGTGTTTTTTCTAAAGCCAACAATCCCCCAATTCTAATTGCTGTGGGAATTACATCATTAGTAGATTGACCGTAATTAACATGGTCGTTCGGGCTAATTCTTTGATAGTTCCCTTTGTGATCTTTTATTATTTCCAGCGCCCGATTTGCCAATACTTCATTAACATTCATGTGGTGGGAAGTCCCCGCCCCAGCTTGGTAGATATCTACAACAAACTGCTCACGCAACGCACCCGCTAATACTTCATCGGCTGCTTGTACAATGGCATCAGCAATATCTTGGGGAATGCAACCTAATTCACTATTGGCGATCGCAGTTGCTTTTTTAATCAGCACACAAGCATCTATATATGTAGATAAAGGCTTAATTCCACTAATAGGAAAATTCTCTGTTGCTCGTAATGTTTGAATTCCATAATAAGCTGTTTCGGGAATTTGTCTTTCACCCATTGAATCTTTTTCAATGCGGTATGCCAAGCTTGTTGCCTCAATCATGTCAGTTGTTATTACTACTTAATCAGAAATTGGTGATCTTATTTATTATTGTAAGAATTTAGTACCCAGGAGCCAGGATAAATAACCTTAATTTTAGCTCAATCGCGAGCAATCCTACATTTACTATTTGCCCAACAGCATAAAAAAGCACCCCAAGCTTACTGCTGAATTCTTAGTTCTTATTTAATCACTCTTGAGAAATTGGCAAAGCAATTTCTACCTTAGTATCTTTACCAGGATTACTATCTATAATTAAACTTCCTTCATGCAGTTCTACTAAACGTTTGGCAATTTGCAGTCCTAAACCTGAACCTTGCTGTTCATAAAGTTTCCGATCAAATTGCATATAAGCGCCCACCTTAGCAATTTGATCTAGAGTCATACCTTGTCCATAGTTAACTACAGACAAAATATATTTACTATCCTTCACACTACTTTCAATATAAATCGGTGTGCCAGTACTGGAGAATTTCAAAGAGTTATCAATAATTTCTTCAGCAATTTTTTGCAAATTTTGCTCTGAAATTTTAATAGTAGCATCTTGCAAATTCAAATGCAGATCTGCCTCTCTGTCTGCTTTTTGGAACTTGATTGAGGCGAGATATTTAATCAGGATTTCGGGAGTAAAAGTCTGGCTGCTACGCAACTCTTCAACTCGTTCACTATCTGTAGCAATTACTTCTAATTCTGCATATAGCATAAAATTATGGATCAGTTTTGATAAGCGTTGAGCAGAATTGTTAATTTCATATAACATATTCCTCATAGTTTTTTCATCAAGCAAATCATATTCACTGATAACAATTTCCGATAAACTCAAAATGCCCTGTAAAGGTGTACGAAATTCGTGAGGCAAAGAACGACTAATATTAGTGCGTAATTCGTCTAATTTTTGATTAGCTTGCTCTTCAATTAATTCACGTTTTTGGATTTGCGCTGAGATGGCTTCGCTCAATTCAGAAATTGTAAAAGGTTTAGTAAGATAATCATCTGCTCCTAAATTCATGCCTTGGCGGAGATCAGACTTATCAGCTTTAGCACTCAGAAATATAAACGGAATTGTTGCTGTTTGTGGATCTGTTCGTAGAGAAGTAAATACACCGTAACCATCCAGTTCCGGCATCATAATATCACAAATGATTAGATCTGGTAGATGCGCTAGTGCTAATTTCACGCCAATCGCACCATTTTCAGCAGCAATTCCCTCATATTCTAAACACTCTAAAGTTTCTATGATGTCTTCCCGTAGGGGTTCTTCGTCTTCAATTACCAGAATTTTTTTCATATATCATATTATGGATTATTTTATTAAAATATTTTTTTAGTTTTTGTTAACTTTTATAAATGCCATCTTAATTAATTTTGGCGTATAGGAATTGTAATCCAAAACTGGGTTCCTTGTCCTGGCTCTGAGATACACTCAAGTTTTCCATCATGCTTTTCTACCACAATCTGATAAGTGATGGATAATCCTAAGCCTGTACCTTTGCCAACTGGTTTAGTAGTAAAGAAAGGATCAAACAGCCTTTTTTTAATCTGTTCTGTCATTCCTGGGCCATTATCCATAATTACTATAGTTACATGATCTGGCTCGGTTAAGTGCGTACGAATTGTAATTATATAGTTTTGATCGGGCAATCCTGTTTGCTTGCGTTGAGATTGATCGTCCTCTAAAGCATCAATTGCATTAACAAGAATATTCATGAATACCTGATTTAGTTCCCCAGCGTAGCACTCAACTAAGGGCAGATCTGCATATTCCTTAATTACTTCAATAGCAGGTTTACTGCTACTTGCTTTAAGACGATTTTGCAAGATTAATAATGTGTTATCAATGCCTTCATGAATATTAACGGGTTTCATGTCGGCTTCTTCCAAGCGGGAGAAGTTGCGTAGTGATAAAACAATTTGGCGAATCCTATCAGCCCCAATTTGCATGGAGTTAAGAATTTTAGGAAAGTCTTGTAGAATAAAATCTACATCTATATTTTCAGATAATTCTTCAATTTCAGGGCTAGATTGAGTGTTAGTTTGTTGATAAAGCTGCAACAACTCAAGTAAGTCGTGGACGTAATTTTTGATGTGATTGACATTACCGTAAATAAAGTTTACGGGGTTGTTGATTTCGTGAGCAACACCAGCTACCATTTGACCTAAGCTGGACATTTTCTCAGTTTGAATTAGTTGTGCTTGAGTTTGTTGTAATTTGAGTAAAGCTTGTTCTAGTTGAGCAGCTTGGATTTTGGCAGTTGTAGCAGTGAAGCGACTTTGAGCGTAAAGTTCACCTTGATCGATCGCGATCGCTAATTGATCGCCTACAGCTTGGAGTAGTTGAACTTCATTATTACTCCAAGCGCGAGGTTGAATGAAGTGTTCACAAACAATTACTCCACTTTGCCCAGAATTAGTTTTAATAGTAATAGCTAATATAGATGTAACGCCTAGATAAAGTAGCTGATTTTTGCTTGTTTCATCTAGTTGCTCGTCTGTCAATACGTCGTCGATTTGTAAAATATTAGATTTAAGAATTAACTCGCCTAATGTTGCTATTTCTAAAAGTAGGTTGCACTGGGGAATATTAGAAATTTCCGGGTCTTCAGAAGCATTAATTAACTCAAAATATCGTTGCACAACATCAGTACGATCCCACAAAAAGCTACAGCGATGGATTCCGAGAAGACTGCGAATTGCACCTAATGTGGTAGTGAGAATCGTTTTGATTTCTAAGGATGTGCGGATTTGTTTTGTTAAACTGTTGAGTAGTTCTTCGCGTTGCGCTAATTGACGGAACTCTGTTTCTCTTGATCGCAGTTGTTCTTCTACTCGTTTACGTGCAGCTTGTTTCTCTAAGCGAATTGCGATCGCTTCTTTTAATTCAGATATTGTAAAAGGTTTAGTAAGATAATCATCAGCCCCCAAATTCATTCCTTTGCGAATATCTGAAGTATTATTTTTAGCACTGAGAAATACAAATGGGATGGTAGCTGTTTGTTCTTCTTGACTGAGAATTTCTAAAACACCATAGCCATCTAGTAATGGCATCATAATGTCAGAAATTATTAAATCTGGTAATTGTTCCCGTGCTAATTCCACACCAACTTTACCATTTTCTGCTCCTATAGCTTCAAAGTCTAAACATTCCAGCGTATCTATGATATCTGCTCTGAGTTCTGCCATGTCCTCAATTACTAAAATTTTATATTTCATTTAGTTGTTTCCTTACTGTGAATTATGGGGAGATATACAGTAATAGTTGTTCCTACTCCTTCTTGGCTGTCAATCTCAATGTTTCCCTGATGTAAATCTACGACATTCTTAACAATTGCTAACCCCAACCCTGTACCAGAAATATTACCGACGTTACTAGCGCGTTGAAAGCCATTAAAAAGACGCGCTTGATCTGAGGATGGAATACCGATTCCTTGATCTGCAACCTGAAAAATAGCTGTTCCATCTTTGCAGGTGATATTTATTCTAATATCACCTTCTTGGGGGGAGTATTTAACAGCATTAGAAAGCAAATTAGAAAGCATTTGCTGAATTAGCTTTCGATCCATTTCAACCAAGGAAGATTCTGCCTGAAATTTATAGATGAATTGATGTTTGTTGCCATCAGCAATGGTAATTTCCGCTAAAACTTCTTGACATAATTCTTCTAAATTAACCTTTTGTGGTTTAAAATCAATTTTCCCTGATGTGGCTTTTCCCATCCACAGTATATCATCTAGCAACAAAGTCATTCTTCTGACAGATGTTTGGATTTGATTTAAATGGTTAAGTTTTTTTTCATCAGTGAGTTTGTGGCTGTAAGCTTTGAGTAAATCGCTAGAAATCATGATGGCTGATAAAGGAGTGCGAAAATCGTGGGAAGCCATTGAGATAAAGCGAGATTTGAGTTGATTTAGCTCTTTCTCTTTTAAGAGTGCATTCCGAATTTCTATTTCTGCTTGTTTGCGTTCGGTAATGTCGTGGTTAACGCCAATAACAGCAATCTGATCGCCTGCATCATTGTAAACAGGTACAAAAACTGCTTCACATACTCCTTGAGTACCATTTTTACCGATAAATTTAATTTCCCCAGTCCAACGGTCATACTGCTTAATACTTTCAAGAATCTCCTGTGTTATGACACTAGCTTGTTCTGGTGTGTGTAAAAATTCTGTACTTTTGTTTAATACCTCTTCTTTGGTATAACCGAACATTCTCTCAGCGCTGGGGTTCCAATCAACAATATGTCCTTCATTATCGGTAATAATGATGCCGTCATAGATATTTTCAAAAGCTAGTGCCTGCTGACGCAGTATTCCCTCGGCTTGCTTGCGTTCAGTAATCTCTCGATCTATTCCTCGATAGCCACAAAATTTACTATCGCCATCAAATATTGGCACTGCCGATCTCTCCAAAATCACTGGATGCCCATCTTGATGAATTTTAGTAGTTTCGATATTTTTGAAAGGTTGCTGATTTGCAGTAAGGAAACTAAAAAGGTTAGCAACGCGCCAAGCTTCCTGTGCCGTCATCAAGTCAAAGGGAGTTTTGCCAATTACTTGTTCTGGCTTATATCCTAATATGTTGTAGATTTGGGGGCTGGAGTAAGTATAGAGATAATTTTTATCTGTTTCCCAAACCCAATCGCTGCTCGTTTCAACTAAGTTACGAAAACGCTCTTCACTTCTCCGCAGTTGGTCTTCAGTGCGTTGGCGTTCGGCAATTTCCGATTGCAGTTGGGCGATCGCATTCTCTAAAGATGCAGTGCGTTCTTGCACTCGCATTTCTAACTCAGCTTTAGCTTGTTGCAAAGCTTGCTCTGCTTGCTTGCGTCCACTGACATCTCGAAAACTCCAAACTCTGCCAATAATTTTTTCTTTGAGGCGTTGTGGTTGGCAATAATACTCAAAAATTCTGCCATCATTAAATTCTAGTAGATCGTAGCTATGTAAATTTGGTTGCTCTGATAATTCGGTGAGTTTGCTGAGAAAACTTTCGGCATTTTTAAGTGGAGCTAAGGCAAAAGCGAGTGCTTGTTGATCATCTGGTGATAACATCAAAGACTCATGAATACGCCACATTTCAATTAACTTTTGATTAAAACTTGTGATTTTTCCAACCAGATCAACAACAATAATGCCGTCGGTAGTTGATTCTAGCGTGGCACGCAGTAGGGATAATGATTGCTCAAGTTCTGCTTGTACCTCTAAACGTTCAGTATTTTCTTGCTGTAATTGTTCAATAGCTTGACTGAGGGCAATTGTACGCTCTTGCACTCTGATTTCAAGTTCTTCTTTCGCTTGTTTGAGTGCTATTTCTACTTGTTGACGCTCAACAATTTCCTGGCTTAACTGCTTGTTAGCTTGCAATAATTCCTGGGTACGTTGCTCTATTTTGATTTCTAACTGAGCGTGGGTTTGTTGCAGTGCAATTTCTGCTTTTTTACGCTGGGTAATATCACGAAAACTGAACGCTCTACCTACGCTTTTGCCTTGGGTCAGTTGAGGTCTGGAATAACGCTCTAAATAACGTCCATCTTTTAGTTCTAGATCATCGTAGCTTTCCACATTTGGTTGACCATACAACTCTCTAACTTTTTTGATAAATTCTTCTGGCTGTTTTAACTGCTGCTGGACAAGTTCTAAAATTTGATTGTCATCTCTGCGATCTAAAATTGCCTGACTAATACCCCACATTTCAGCAAATGTGTGGTTATAACTAACAATTTTACCTTGGGTGTCTACAACTACAATTCCGTCCGCAGTTGAGTCCAAGGTAGCACAGAGTAACGAGTTATAAGTTTCAATACTTGCTGGCGCTTGCTGAGAATTTGAAGGCGTAAAATTTATGCTAAAAATTTTAGCTAACATTGTTTTGAAATTCAAAAACATGATTAGTTATTGTTAATAAATTTAAATTAATATTAAGTAAAGCTGGTAATGACATTTTACGGGCAATTATATATTAACTACTCTATAGACAGATATATATAATTGACAGCATACTTACGGTAGAGCCGAAGTTTCTAACAAGCTATCTCTTCCGCTTTGGGTTTGTTTTTATATTTAAATTGATGCAATTTTGATTTCAAGTGTAATAAATTATACTTTCTTGATTAATGTGCTGTTAATACCAAGTGATAGTCTGCGCCTCTAATTCGGATAAGTAATGGTTACTGTTTTTCTCTCTAAAAATAGATAAACTCAGCATTAACTTGGGAACTCTAACTTAAGGAAGATGTAAGTGTAAATGCCTATAAAACTCATAAATTGATCCCCATAGCATCTATTTTTGGGTAGAAAGTTGATTGATTTGTTGAATAATGTTATTTTTTTGGGCATGATATATGAAATCATCCTAGAGAGAGATGCCAGATTCTATGAACCAAGTTGTAGATGTGGAAGTCGAGTTCTTTTTCCAAAAAGGATTACACCTGAACCGGATAGAAGAATATGCCAGTGCGATCGCCAGCTACGGCAAGGTTGTGGAACTTCAACCTGACTATGCTGAAGCTTGGTATAGCCGAGGTAATGCGCTGTATCACTTACGGCGCTACGCAGAAGCGATCGCCAGTTATGATCAAGCTTTGGAATACAGACCTGGCTTCCACGAAGCTTGGAATAATCGTGGCAATGCGCTAGATGACTTAAAACACTATGAAGAAGCAATCGCCAGCTACGATCAAGCTATTAAGTTCAAACCTGATTATTTTTGGGCTTGGAATAATCGTGGTATTGCCCTAAAAAACCTCGGTCGTTATTCTGATGCGATCAATAGCTATGATCGAGCAATTGAGTTTAAACCAAACTACTATTGGGCTTGGTATAACCGAGCAATGGCGATGCGACAATTAGATCGCTTTGATAAAGCAATTAGTAGCTTAGATAAAGCGCTCTTAGCCAAACCAGACTTCCATGAAGCTTGGTATCATCGAGGAATCGCTTTTCAGAATTTAGGTTTATGCGAGAATGCGATCACCAGCTTTGATGAATCTTTAACTGTCCAACCAAAAAACATCGACGCTTGGTACTTTCGGGGTTTAGCCTTAGATAGTTTAGGTCGCTACCAGCAAGCTATAGCCAGCTTCGATCAAACATTATTAATTCAACAAGATAAATATGCGTTGAATGCTAAAGGTTTAGTATTGTTGAAATTAGGGCGTTATCAGGAAGCGTTGATCAGTTTCGACAAAGCGCTACACATCAAACCTGACGATCATACAGCTTTATATAACAAAGCTCGCTGTTATGCCTTGCAAAGCGATGTGGATCTAGCCATTGAACATTTGCAACAAGCAATAAATCTTAGTCCCGACAAATATCGGGATATGGCAAGAACCCACTCAGACTTTGAAGAATTACAGCAAGATTACCGCTTTCAAGCCTTAATTCAAGGTCGAGATAGTTGAAATCACAGTTTGATGCGTTACGAATTTTGATTTTAACTAACCGTGCTCACCGATATCGAGAGGAAGCGCGGTCTTTTTATAATTACCAGGGCTGACGCATTTTTTCTCTCTGCACGAAAGCGACCAAGATCTTATATTGGATGTATGGCCAAACGCCTTTAAGGGGTTTCATGCAACTTTTCGCAGTTGGTAGCCATTATATCCCTGCTTAAAAGGAATTCGTGGTTACCAGGCGGATATTAAGTCGGTAATCAAATTTGGTTGCATACTACCTATGGATGATATTGATAGCGATTATCCTGTTTTAAAACGATGATATTCGTAACTACACAAACAATGCTGTTCACGCTATTGGCACTCAGCTTTTAAATGGCATACTTACATATCAAGCCAATTCTTGTTTATGTTGCCGCCAACTAAGCAATAAGTACGGAGACTAGGACTATGACAAACGATGAGTGCATACAAGCAGATGTTGAGCAACTGAAATCTCAGATAGTTAACCTCCAAGAGTTGCTGGAAGTATATCAAAAGTCAGCCATAGACAAAGCTGAAAAACTAGAGCGATCGCACGAAGAATTACAGGAAACCCAGGCAAAATTAATTCACGCCGAAAAAATGTCTAGCCTCGGTCAGATGGTAGCAGGGGTTGCCCATGAAATTAACAATCCAGTTAACTTCATCTACGGCAACATTGAGCATATAAACAACTATATGCAAGATTTGCTGTCATTACTGGAAATTTATCAAGAGCAATACCCTAATCCTACCTCAACAATTCAGGATGAAATTGAAGAAATTGATTTAGATTTTCTCACCGAAGATTTACCTAAAACTCTATCTTCAATGAAAATGGGCGCTGACCGCATTCGCAAGATTGTGTTATCTTTGCGTAACTTTTCTCGTCTTGATGAATCTGAAGCTAAGGCAGTGAATATTGCCGAAGGTATTGACAATACTTTATTAATTTTGAATTATCGAATTAAGCAGGGAATTGAAGTAATTAAGAATTATGGTGATTTACCTTTGGTTGAGTGCTTTCCGGCTCAACTAAATCAGGTTTTTATGAATATTCTTAGCAACGCTATTGATGCACTGCTAGAGGAAGAATCTTTGCCCAAAAAACAAATTGTGATTAATACCGAAATAATTGATCAGCAGCAAGTTAAGGTGAGAATTCGAGATAATGGCCCTGGTATTCCAAAAGATGTAAAAAGTAAGCTGTTTGATCCATTTTTCACAACCAAGCCTGTAGGGAAAGGTACGGGTTTGGGGCTATCGATCTGTAATGACATTATTGAAAAACACGGCGGTAGCATTGAGTTAATTTCCGAGATTGGTCAAGGTACGGAATTTGTAATTATTTTGCCAAGCCAACAGAATAACAATTAACTATCAGGACTTAGGCATTTTTACCAAATATTCACGCTTTGGGGACTGGGGATTGGTGATTAGTGACTAGGAAAAAGCCGTAATTTCTCAAGTTTTGGGGACTCTTAACTTCTTTAACCTGCGTAAGTCCTAAACAATGATTCATAACCCATTACTCATGACCCATGAAGAATCAACAATCAACTATTTATAGGGCTTTAGAGTGCCGTCCTGATAGTTTTCGGGATTGGTATCAGCAAGGTAATACGCTAAGGGATTGGGGTCGTTATTGGGAAGCGATCGCCAGCTATGAAAAAGCGTTAGAGTACGAACCACATAGTTATTGGGTGTGGTATTGGCGGGGTAATGTATTAGATAATTTGAGAGAATATACAAAGGCGTTAGCTAGTTACGATCAAGCTTTAGTTATCCACCCACAAGATTATTGGGCGTGGTATAAGCGGGGTAATACGTTGATAGAGTTAGGGCGCTATGAAGATGCTCTTGTTAGTTATGATCAAGCTCTAAGTATTCGACCAAATGATTATTGGGCTTGGTATAGTCGAGGGCGGTTAGCACTATTTAGTTTAGGTTGGTATAAGGAAGCGATCGCTTGTTTTGATATTGCTTTAGAAATTCGCCCCCAAGATTATTGGAGTTGCTATCGACGTGGTGAGGTGCTGCAACAATTGGGTAAATTTGAGGATGCGATCGCATCTTTTGACCAAGCGATTAGCGATTAGCTATCAGTAGTCAGCTTAGGAACTTTCTGATTATTGCCTTTTATTGGTGCGTTTAACTTTGGAGGCTCAACTTGACCCACATCGGCAGGATCTAGTTGTTCTTTTGCGATCGCAATTAGTTCTTCCACTGTATAAGGTCTGAGGGCAGACTCAGACCAAGTAAAAGGAGCCAAGTATGCTATATCCTCCGTTTTTGGCTTCATAACAGCCCCATTTTCTAAACGCCACAGTTTGTTTTTTACAAATACCTGAGTACCCCAGTGATCATTTACTAATTCCACAAAGTCATCCAAAGATAAACCATGACCTTCGTCTTGGCGCATCCTGGCATCAAGCAGGATCTGACCAAGCCGATATCTACCATCTCTGGTAAATCCTTGCGCTTGTTTCCTGTAAATTGGCACGATCTAGTCTGTGACTTAGTTTTATGTGATCCATCCTCAATATAGATCACAATTTTTTACATTTTTGTTCTATTTTTTGTTTAAAACAATGTATAATATAATTAGTACCAGCCAGGAAAGGCACTATGGCAAGGCGCTTAACAGACTTCATCAACCTCAAAACCCTTCATATTACCCTAGAAGATATTGCTCAAGCGGTTAAAAAGCCAGCAGAGAAGCTTTACCACCCTAATCGGGAATGGCGATGGGCGCACCTGTTTCTCGTGGTTGTCGAGGGTGAAGGGGGACGCTTTGGCAGTTATCGCGCCTTGCTGTGTTGGTTAGAAGCAGTAATTAATTTGTTAACAAGTTGCAATGATTGGCAGATTTTAGGAGAAATCATAGCAGCGACGGAAGCAGAATTAAATCACTACGCTTATCCAGATAGCCATAAAGAAAAGTTGCAAGAAGTTTTAGAACAGCAAAAAATTAGATTAGAAGAATTGAAGGCGAAAGCAGTAGGTTTAATTAAAGCTTGGGAATGGGCGAAAAGTTGGGAACGGGTTATAAAGTTGTGTCCCAATGAAGAATCTTTAAATATGGCTGTGCCTTTATTTAAATTGCAAAGACAGCAATTTGCAGGATATCGAGATGTTATTATCTATGTCCGCGAAGTTGGTAGACAGCATCGACAGTATTTGCGTAGCTGTTGAAAATAATTAGGAGTAAAATCTTAATAGGTTGGTAAGATTAAAGTAATTATATTTAGCCCAGTAGGATGATAGTTAGAGCTACGGTAGAGCATGGTGAAAGATATAGGGTGCGAGGAGGGTTATAGCATTTTTCCTACACCTAACACCCTAGTACTTGCTAACCCCTTGGGCTATACTTTTCGCTGCGTAAGTCTTATTACTATTTCAAAACACGCATTAACTCAGTTATTGAGCCAATTACAACCGCAATAAGGATAGCAATCGCCAGAATAATAGCTGTCGGTGAATTGCCAATACAGTTGAAAAAACTATATGGCCTTCTAGAATACCTGAATTAAAATACAGCATTATAAACTTAAGTCATAGAATTAGTGCTTACATAAAACATTTTATGGACAATTCTGAATTGCAGATAAATACTCACTGCTATGTTGAAAACAAAGATTGGAAAAGAGTTTGGAGAGATGATTATGCTCAATACGCTCAAAAAAGTAATGAATGGCAAACAAAATCCACTTTTTTGTTAGGCAATGTAGTTGTTGCACTCAACGACTTTGCTAATTGTGTGAGAAAAAATATTAACCCAGAATATATGATATTACAAGGAAGATTTATAATCTATGATTCACTTGGAATATTAAATGAAGGTATACCTGCAATACATAAGCCAGATAAATATATTGAGGTAAGTTAAAAAGATTAAAATAAGCATATTAAAAAAAATATCAACTTGATGCCATTTTCTATTAACAATAAATTTAAATTACTGGCTTATAACTAAAGTAAGTTTGAATTGGCTTGGCTACTTATCACCTTTCTAACTATTTAAAGGGCTGAGATTATCAGCCCGCTATTCAATTTGCGGGCGCACAGAAAGGCCTTCTTACGCCACACTAGAGAAAGCAAGATAAAAGCATCAAGCATCTACCAATGCAAAAAACCGTAGAAAAAACCGAACCGAAACTCCAAGAACTCAAAACTCGCCTGACTGAAATTAGAGATATAGAAGCCGCTACCTCCGTACTCGACTGGGATCAAGCTACTTATATGCCCAACGGTGGCGCTGCTGCAAGGGGCAGGCAAATTGCAACCTTACGACAAATTGCCCACAAAAAATTTACGAGTCCAACTATCAAACAACTATTAGAAGACTTACGCCCCTACGCACAAAGCTTACCTGAAGACTCGACGGAAGCAAGCTTAATCCGTATTACCAACAGACAATACGATCGCGCAGTGCGAGTCCCTTCGGAATTTATGGCTAAACTTTCTCGCCATCGTGCAGAAAGCTATGCTGCTTGGGCGGAAGCACGATCAGAAAATAACTTTGCGGCGGTACAACCTTTCTTAGAAAAAACCTTGGAATACAGCCGCGAACTCACTAACTTTTTCCCTGGTTATCAGCATATCGCCGACCCGCTAATTGATATGGCAGATTATGGGATGAAAGCTGACGCACTGCGATCGCTTTTTTCCGAATTGCGATCGCAACTTGTACCCATTGCTGATGCGATCACATCTCAAGCTCCTGCTGATGACTCCAGCTTATACCAAAATTTCCCCGAAGCGCAGCAACTAGCGTTTACCGAAAAACTTATTGCCCAAATGGGTTATGACTTCCAACGGGGAAGACAAGATAAAACCCTGCACCCCTTCACCACTAGCTTTTCTATTGGTGATGTGCGAATAACTACCCGTGTCTACGAAAATCATATCGGTCAAGCCCTTTTTAGCAGTATCCATGAAATGGGTCATGCAATGTATGAACAAGGCATTTCTCCAGAGTTTGAAGGTACACCATTAGCAGATGGAACATCATCCGGTGTTCATGAAAGCCAATCTCGCTTGTGGGAAAACTTAGTTGGGCGCAGCCGCAGTTTTTGGAAATACGCTTATCCCCAGTTGCAAACAATATTTCCTAACCAATTGGGTAACGTTTCCTTAGAAACATTTTATCGGGGAATTAATAAAGTAGAGCGATCGCTCATTCGCACCGATGCTGATGAAATCACATACAATTTGCACGTCATGATCCGTTTTGACTTAGAACTGCAAATGCTTGAAGGCAGTTTAGCCGTGCGAGATCTTCCCGACGCTTGGAATGCACGCTACCAATCAGACTTAGGCATAGTTCCACCTAATAACAGCGAAGGTGTCATGCAAGACGTACATTGGTACGCGGGCATGATTGGGGGAATGTTCCAAGGTTATACCCTGGGCAACATTATGAGCGCCCAATTTTTCGATGCTGCATTAAGCAATCATCCTGAAATTCCCACTCAAATTGAGCAAGGTGATTTTACAACTTTGCATAATTGGCTAAAAATGAATATTTACCAGCATGGCAGTAAATACACAGCCGATGAATTAATTCAGCGTGTTACAGGTAGCCCCTTAACCATTGACCCCTTCATCCGCTATATCAAACAGAAATATGGAGAAATCTACACACTCTGACATTATCCGGTTCTCTCGTCATTAGACATCTCCTTTCATACAAATGTAGAGACGCGCCATGCGCTTGTCTCTACAATGGTTCTAGACAACGCACCTTAAATTTCTGGAGAAGTTTCTTGGTCATTGATAATTGATAATTGTTAATTGTTAATTGTTCAACCGCAGAGGGAGGGTGCTGGCAGCATCCTTTTGTAACTTAGTGTGTGTATAAGTAGAGATTTGCTATTTAAGGAGTGCTTATGTCCGAATTGATTCAGGCTGTGATCGATAGTAATGAAAAAACCGATCTGCGTACTTTTGCTAGTGATTTACGTCATCAGGAAAAACGCTATTTACTTAGAAATGATATTCTCACTGCCTTTGCAGAATATTGTAATCATCATCAAAAACCTGAAAACTTTTTTAGCTCTTCTAATTTAGGCAAATTAATTTATTACACTCAGGAAATCATTAGGGAAGATTCAAACCTGTGCTTAATTGTTCGCCCAAAAATTGCTTCTGAAGAAATATATCGGTTGACAGAAGATTTAACAGTAGAGCAAATGACGATCCAAGAATTATTGGATGTGCGCGATCGCTTCGTCAATCACTTCAATCCTAACGAAGGGGATATGCTCGAACTAGATTTCCAGCCGTTTTATGACTATACCCCCACAATTCGTGACCCCAAAAATATCGGTAAGGGAGTGCAATACCTTAACCGTTATCTCTCTAGCAAATTATTCCAAGATCCCAAACAATGGCTAGAAGCATTATTTAGTTTTCTGCGTGTCCATCGCTACAACGGCACTCAGTTAATGATCAATGATCGGATTCAATCGGCGCAGCAGCTTTCAGATCAAATTAAAAAAGCAATTACCTTTGTCAGTGAGCGTCCCGCCGAAGAACCATTTGACAGATTGCGCTTTGTGCTGCAACTAATGGGTTTTGAGCCTGGTTGGGGTAACACCGCAGGTCGTATACACGAAACCTTAGAACTTTTAGATCAACTCAGTGACTCTCCCGATCACCAAAGCCTAGAAGCCTTTCTTTCCCGCATTCCGATGGTCTTTCGGATCGTCTTGGTATCTCCTCACGGTTGGTTTGGACAAGAAGGAGTCTTAGGGCGACCTGATACTGGTGGTCAGGTGGTATATGTTCTCGACCAAGCTAGAAACTTAGAAAAACAACTGCAAGAAGATCTCGCTTTAGCTGGTTTAGATGTACTAAATGCTGAACCCAAAGTAATTATTCTTTCTAGGTTAATTGCTAATAGTGATGGCACTAAGTGTAACCAACGTTTAGAAAAAGTTCACGGGACGCAAAATGCTTGGATTTTGCGAGTACCTTTCCGCGAATTTAATTCTAAGCTGACTCAAAATTGGATCACTCGCTTTGAAATTTGGCCATATCTAGAAACTTACGCCATTGATTCAGAAAGAGAACTGTTGGCAGAATTTCAAGGTAAACCAGATTTAATTGTAGGTAACTATTCTGATGGAAATTTAGTTGCATTCTTGCTTTCTCGTCGCTTGAAAGTTACTCAATGTAACATTGCTCACGCTTTAGAAAAGTCTAAATATTTGTTTAGTAACCTTTATTGGCAAGAATCAGATCACAATTATCACTTCTCATTACACTTTACTGCTGATTTGATTGCTATGAATGCAGCCAATTTTATAGTCAGCAGTACTTATCAAGAAATTGTCGGCACACCGGATAGTGTGGGGCAGTACGAATCTTATAAGTCTTTTACAATGCCAGATTTGTATCATGTTGTGCATGGCATTGAATTATTTAGCCCCAAATTTAACGTAGTACCACCAGGGGTAAATGAGAGTGTGTACTTCCCCTATACTAGATATGAAGATCGGATTGAGAGCGATCGCGATCGCATTGAACAATTACTCTTTACCCAAGAAGATCCAGAGCACATTTTTGGCAAACTAGACGACCCCAGCAAACGCCCCTTATTTTCAATGGCGCGTCTAGACAGAATTAAAAACCTCACTGGTTTAGCAGAATGCTTTGGTATGAATGAAGCATTGCAAGAACGTTGTAACTTAATTTTAGTTGCTGGTAAGTTACGCGCTGAAGAAACCACCGACCACGAAGAACGCGACCAAATTGAAAAACTTTACCAAATTATTGATCAATACAACCTACATGGCAAAATTCGCTGGTTAGGTGTGCGTTTACCTAAGAGTGATTCTGGTGAAATTTATCGGGTAATTGCAGATCGTCAAGGTGTTTTTGTGCAACCAGCATTGTTTGAAGCTTTTGGTTTAACAATTCTGGAAGCAATGATTACTGGATTACCAACTTTAGCCACTCAGTTTGGGGGGCCATTAGAAATTATCCAAGATAAATTTAATGGTTTTTACATTAACCCAACTCACTTAGAAGAAACAGCAGAAAAAATTCTAGACTTCGTTTCTAAGTGCGATATGAATCCTAACTACTGGTACGAAATTTCCACCCGTGCCATTGACCGTGTTTACAGCACTTATACCTGGAAAATCCACACCACCAAATTGCTATCTTTAGCGCGGATTTACGGTTTCTGGAACTTCACATCCAAAGAAGACCGCGAAGATTTACTGCGTTACTTAGAATCTTTGTTTTACTTGCTTTATAAGCCAAGGGCAAAACAGTTAATGGAAGAACATCTCAGTCGTTAAAACCGAAAAGCTTCCCCTCCAATGTCAGCACCGGAGGGGTTTTATTTAGCCCTTCCAGGTTCAACCTGGGAACGAATTGAATTGCTCCTCGCTCCGCCTCATGCTAACCCTCGGTGCAAGATATCAGTTTCAAGCTTGCTTAAGTCCTAAATGTGTGAAAACGCAAACCCTTTGGCGGGTGGATTTTCACCTTTAGTTAAGTTAAACTACTTATTATTTACTCTTTAATAAATTTTGGTAATCGCCAAGTTTTAATGGTATTGTCCTCACTACTACTAACTAAATTTTGTCCATCTGGACTGAAAGCAACCGAGGTAATTGCGCTAGAATGACCCGCAAAAGTGCGAATCATTTTGCCAGTAACTAGATTCCAGATTTGAATTTTGTTATCATTGCTTCCACTTGCTAAAATTTTTCCATTGGGACTAAAAGCTAAAGCAGTAATACCATCTGAATCGACTGTAAATGTTTGATTATCTTCTCCAGTTGTAATATTCCAAAGTTTAATTTTTTTAGTAGTTACACTAGCTAAATTTTGTCCGTCTGGACTGATTGCCAGAGCAAAAGAGTCGGAATCAATTTTGATATTACGAATTTTTTCATGATTGATCATGTTCCAAACTGTAATATCATTGTCCCAAGTAACACTATCCCGAGTAACACTAGCCAAAGTGTCACGATTCTGGTTGAGAGCTAGGGACATAATATATTTTTTTGACTCATTTCTGTTTGACTCATCTTTGAAAATATCAATGTTTTTTGCAGTAGCTATATCCCAAATTTTGATAGTATTGTCATCACTAGCACTAGCTACAAAATTGCCATCATCGCTAAAAGTAACAAAACGAAATTCTTTTTCCTGACCAGTTAAGGTAACAAGTCTTTGTTTAAGGGAGAAATTAAAAATTTGAATAATATTTAAATTAGTAGTAGTAGCTAAAACCTCGCTTTTTGAATTAAAAGCAACTGCTTCTATTGATCTACCCTCACTTAAATCAATAATATTAAAATTATCTTTTTCTAAAAACGTTAATGAAGTTAATAGTGTGAAAACATCGCTATTAAAGGTAGATTGCGAATAAACTTGAGCAGTTCCTATCAAACTAATTAAAATTGCCAATACTCCACTTAATATCCAATACCTTCTTGACTGTTGAGGTGGGGGCGGTTGTGGATGTATATTTTTAGAAAGATTATTTAAACGCTGCAAAATCTCCTGCGCGTTTTTAGGGCGATTTCCGGCTTGATGAGCCATCATATCATCAATTAAATCTGCAAAATGTGGTGATAGCCCACGAGCATGACCCCGCCAAATTAGCTCGTCTTTATAAGGATTATAAATAGCTTGATGATTAGGTTCTTTCCCTGTTAGTAAATAAACAAATGTACGAGCTAACGCATAAAAATCAGACTGTGGTACTGCATGACCTTTTTCTTGCTCTGGTGGTGTGTAACCAGCAGAAGTAAGTTTAGTAATATTTCCAGCACCACTGACTTTTCCTAAGTAAGTATAAGTCATTTCCCTAATGCTACCAAAATCAATTAATACTAGCTGACCATTAGGGCGCAGCATAATATTTGATGGCTTAATATCCCGATGAAAATACGAATGATTGTGGATGGTTTTTAAAACTTCTACTAACTGTTTTAACCAGATAATTGCTTGCTCTTGAGAAATGGGTTTATTACCTCGTTGGTTTTGCCACTCTTCTAAAGTGAAACCATCTATTTTTTCCATCACTATGCAGTGCAGTGGTGAATTAGCACCACCGCTACTGTTTCTCAATTGAATCTGAAAGTAGTTATCAAACTTAGGAATCCCTGGATGATTTAGCTGACTTAATGCAGTAGCCTCTTTTTGAAATAACTTGAGGGCTGTAGTGTTGTTGTTGTAATGCTGTTTCAGCACCTTGAGAATTTTGAGTCTGCCGCCATCATCGACTTCGTAAACAGTTCCAAAGCCGCTTTGATCGCTAAGTAAGCGCACCACTCTGTAACGATTTTGTAAAATTAACTCAGATCCGCAATGACGACAGATAGGATTATTAGCATTTAACGGATCTATTGGTTTGGGGCAACTGAAATTTATGCAAACCTGCATAGCTAGGTGGTGAGTAGTCATATCCCCACTATAAAATAGCGTAGGCGTAGCCCGTCGTAGACATCGCTCTTTATTTGCTTAATGGTAGGCACAAGGTATAAATATTTTTAACCAGAGCGCAAAAATTTTGTGGAGAATAACTATTGCCACATGATTAGGCTATATTATAGCGCGAGTTCTATAGTTTAGTAATTTAAGGGTTGATCTTACCGCAGAGCCAATTCTAACAGACAATTTTTTAGCGCGTTATATGTATTCCTAAATACCAACAGCCATGAAGGTTTATGATTGAGGAGCGAGGTAGCTGTAAAAGTGCGTAGGCGTAGCCCGTCGCAGACATCGCTCCTCTAATCATTACTTTATTATCTTAATCTTCAGATGCTTTCTTTGAGCCACATTAGTTACAAACTTAGACGGGATGAAAGTAGAAAGCCAACCCTAAAATCGTGTAAGTTGCTAACAATAGTGTTCCTTCTAACCAGTTAGAAGTACCATCCAAACTTACCAAATTAGCAATTCCTACAGCTATAGCCACAGCTATTACTTGAAATATATCAAAATCCAAATCCATTGGCTGACCAATGAATAGTCCTACTAATACTAAAAGCGGCGCAACAAACAAAGCAATTAGCAGACTAGAACCCATTGCTACAGAAACAGAAAGTTCCATATTATTTTTCATTGCTACCCGCACAGCAGTTATATATTCTGCTGCACCACCAATTAAGGGTAAAAGAATTACTCCGGTAAACGTCGGACTAAGACCTAAACCAGCAGTTGCTTCCTCTAACCCTCCTACTAACAATTCTGACTCAATTGCCACTCCTGTTGTACTAGCTAATAACACACCTCCCCATAACCATAAATTAGTTTTGTGGGGCGTTGCCTTTGCCTCAGAAGTTGGCTCATTTTCCTCCGATTCTACTAGCCCCACATCATATAGGTAGCTGTGTGTGCGTAATGAAAACAGCAGTGTTAAAGCGTAAACTATGATTAAAACTACTGCTACTGCAATTGATAAATTACGAGTAGCTACAACTTGATTCACTTTGGAAGTATAAATAACCGCAGTAGGCAACAAAATCGCCACCATTGCTACTGTCATAGAAGTAGCATTTACCCGCGCTACCACTGGTTGAAAACTCTGCTCTTTATATCGTAAACCACCGAGGAACATAGAAAGTCCCATTACTAGGAGCAAGTTACTCAGGATAGTACCAGTAATACTAGCTTTGACAATATCAATTAAGCCTTCTTTAAGAATGATTAAAGCAATAATTAATTCAGTTGCATTGCCAAAAATAGCATTTAATAAACCGCCAATCGAAGGGCCAGTGACTACAGCAATTTCTTCTGTAGCTGTACTTAGCCAGATAGCTAGGGGCAAAATAGCTAATGCAGAAGTAATGAAAACCGTAAGCGCACTCCACTCTAAAAAGTGAGCCGCAATCGAAATAGGAATAAAGATTAATAAACCAAAAGAAAGGATGTTTTTGATATTCATGACAAGTTAATCGCAATCAACATCCTATTTATAATAATGGTAAGCAAGCGATGAGCAATGGCCACCGCTTATTAGAATGAAAATATATTTCTATGGATAGATAAATACTTTGGTTATTTTCCTTGCCAGATTGAAATACTGCCGTCAGAGTTCCCACTAACTAAAGTTTGCCCGTTAGGAGTGAAAGCAACGGCAGAAACTACACCAGAATAACCTGTAACCGGACTAATCACTTTTCCAGTTGCTAAATCAAAAATATTGAATACACCGTTTTCTCCCCCTAAAGCACTGGCAAATAAATCACCTTGAGGGCGTACAGCAACAGCATTGACAAAAACTATGCCTGAGTCAGCAATGGGTGTGGAGAGTAGTTCGCCTGTTTGCACATTCCAAACTTTAACTGTTTGAGTGTAACTTTCGCTGATTAAAGATTTGCTATCCCGACTAAATGCGATCGCTCTCACAGCCGCACCATGATTTAATGTATTGATCAAGTTACCCGTAGCCAGATCCCATAGTTGGATAGTGCTATCTTCATTACCACTAGCTAAAATTTTCCCATTCGGGCTAAACTGGACAGTCAAATTAGACTCGCTAGAACCCTGTAAGCTATAAATTGTTGTACCTGTACTCAGATTTAATACTTCTACTTGGGGTTTGCTGGTTCCTGTATTCCAAATACCCAGCGCAAGTTGTTTGTTATCTGGACTAATAGCTACAGATTTCACAAACCAGTCAGGTTTTTGAATCGTTTTAATTACTACGCCAGTTTTTAAATCCCATATTTTCACAGCTTGCTCATTTACACCACTTGCACTAACAACAGTTTTACCATTTGGACTAATAGCAAGTGATAAAACTGAATCTGTATGTCCATTCAAGCTGCGAACTAACTTACCAGTATTTAAATTCCATATTTTGATTGCACCGCTATCACTACCAGCGACAATATTTTGTCCATCTGGGGTAATTGCGATCGCACCCACAATTTGTGTAAATCCTTGAATAGTGCGAATTAATTTAGGACTTTGCCATTTAGAGTTAGCTTTAGCATTTAAGGTAGAGTGCCTAGTATGGGGGGTTTGAGCAACTGAATTAGAAATATTAACTGTAGTAACTGCGGCACTGGTAACTGCTAAAGCAGTGAAAATATAAGCAGAAATTGATTTACGGGTCATAATTTAAATCTCTCTAGGAACAACATCAGCAGCACATCTCCGTGCTTTCTCTTACTTCAGACGGCGTTATTCCGATTCCAGATTCCTCGATCCTAACTTTTTCCGTAAAATTACTTATTCAGCACACGCGCAATATGTAAGGGCGTAAAAATTGTAGGTTGGGTTAAGCGCAGCGCAACCCAACACCAAATTATATTTTTATTTGAATTGATTGCAGTTTTAGAAGAAAAGGTGCAATCGCAATATTAACTAAAATCGCACATAACCCTATTGCATTTTTAATCTTTTTAATCTTTATTATTAAAATGGGAATAAGTGCGCCCATATATGCCGATAATCTGACCTAAACTTATCCGCTTCATCAATTACACCATTCATCCGCTACATCCGTAACAAAATCCGTGAAGAAAGTTACTATTGCACCTGCCAAATTGCGATCGTGTCGTCTTCCCTGCTACTAGCTAAAGTTTTACCATCTGGACTAAACGCGACAGAATAAACCGAGTTGCAATGTCCAGTCAAGGTGTAGGCTAAAGAGATATTTTAATCAGGCATAATTTAAACTTAATTATGATACAAACAATAGCCTTTAATAATTGCTCATATTGAATTTCTCTAAAAATTTAATTTCCATCAGTAATATCTATTTTCTCTAAAATTTCAATTGTTTTACCCCGTTTAATTCCTTTAATTTTCATAATTTTACCTATTAAATTTTGCTATAATTTTTTTTGTTGATAAGTTCCTATCATTGCCAATATTGGGTTGAAGAATGAAACCCAACCGACATAATTACTTACAAACTGCCCCTCCCTGTGAACGGGGAGGGGGTTGGGGGTGGGGTTTTACCCAATCCCACTAATGACAGGATGGAAGTAAAAAGCCAAAGCCAAAATTATATAAGCAGCTAACAGCAACACACCTTCTAACCAATTAGACTTACCATCAGCACTAATAGAATTGGCAATTAACACTGCAACTACTACCGCTACCAATTCAAATGGATTAAAATCCAAGTCCATTGGTTTACCAATAAACCACCCTGCTAACACTAAAACTGGGGCGACAAATAAGGCAATTTGCATACTAGAACCAACTGCAACGCCCAGAGAAAGATCCATCTTATTCTTCATTGCGACAGTAACAGCAGTTGCGTGTTCAGCAGCATTACCAATGATGGGAACTAAAATCACCCCTGTAAATAAAGTTGTTAGCCCTAACTGCGAAGTTGCTACTTCCAGAGAGTCAACTAAAAGTTCTGACTCCACAGCTACTAATAAGGTACAACCTAATAAAACCCCAATCCACAAAGGCAAGTTAACTTCATCTGTGGCAGTATCTGGTGCTAAATTAACCTCAGATAACTCTGATGGCTCCAACTCTGCTAAACCCACATGATAGAGATAGGAGTGAGTTTTCATAGAAAATAGCAGGGTTAGCCCATAAACCAAGATTAAAACAACTGCTACTGCTATGGAAAGCCGTTGAATTGTCGCTTCATCAATACCACTGGAGGTATAATCCATTGCTGTTGGTAGCAGAATTGCAATTACAGCTAAAGTCATTGATGAGGCATTCACTCCAGCTATAACTGGCTGAAATTCTTGCTCTTTATAGCGGATACCTCCTAGTAACATCGAAAAACCCATCACTAGCAGCAAGTTACTGATAATTGATCCAGTGATACTAGCTTTAACGACATCTATAAGTCCTGCATTGAGGGCAACGAGTGAGATAATTAATTCTGTTGCATTACCAAAGGTGGCATTTAACAAGCCTCCTAATGAGGGGCCAAGGACAACGGCAATTTCTTCAGTAGCGGTTCCCATCCAAGCAGCGAGTGGAATGATCCCTAAACAAGCTGTGATAAACACAATACTTGCTCCCCAGTGTAAAAAGTGCGCCGCAATGGAAATGGGAATGAATAATAATAGTAGTGAAAAAAGTTTTTCTAGACTGATCATCAATTATTTCCGTTCACTTCCGACTCTAGGATACTAGGTTGCAATCAATTAGTTGTTAAGACAATTGAAGATTTTGTTTGCGGTTGCCTGACCTCTCCCCGAACTTCTACCCTAGTACGGGATGGGCTTCTATACTCCCCCTTCCCTATTAGGGCAGGGGGCTGGGGGGTTAGGTTTTTACGTCACCACACTATCCCACTCATTCCTGTGGTGGATGTAGTAGGAGCAGGTAGTTTTTAAATTGCTATTAAGTTGCGTTAAGGTAATGTGTACTTTTTACTAACTTTGCTGTTCAATAGCTAAAGTTGACCATCAATGTCTCTGCTTTTGCATACTTTAATTTACCCCATAAGTCATAGCTGCACTACGTGTTACTCCTCACAATAGAGGGTTGCTATTGCCTGGGTTGGAGCATTAATCTTTGCTAACTTACGCTGATACGCTTGATTGCTTAATCCCTGGTATCCAGGGGACTACTAAATAATCTTTTCATATTTTTTAGGCAATCATACTTAATCATTTTAAAATTTGGATGTGATCCCCATGACTGCTGCTGATACTCCAGTGCAAACTACTGTTATCAATGAATCAAATAAGCAAGATCGCTTTGCAAGTGTAAAAGCTCCCCTACAAACTGCTACGGGTGTATATGTAACGGTTCACGGTCATTTTTACCAACCACCCCGCGAAAACCCTTATTTAGATACTATTGAGCGTCAGCCGAGTGCATCACCTTTCCACGATTGGAATGAACGCATTCACTCTGAGTGTTATCGCCCGAATGCTTTTGCTAGGGTGTTGAACGATCGCGGAGAAATCATCGGGATCGTTAATAACTATGAGTATCTCAGCTTTAATATTGGCCCAACGCTAATGTCATGGCTAGAACGCTATGATTTTGAGGTGTATCAACGCATATTAGAGGCGGATCGTAAAAGTTGCGATCGCCTCAACGGACACGGAAATGCGATCGCCCAAGTCTACAACCATATCATTATGCCATTGGCTAATGAACGCGATAAATATACCCAAATTCGCTGGGGAAAAGAAGATTTCCGATCCCGCTTTAACCGCGATCCCGAAGGAATGTGGTTAGCGGAAACAGCCGTAGACTATGCAACCCTCAAAGCTTTAATTGAAGAAAAAATCAAATTCATTGTCCTTGCACCTTCCCAAGCAGAACGTTGTCGCTTAATCCCAGACGAGGAACAACCTGTTACCCAATGGCTAGAAGTGGGTGGTGGTCAAATCGATCCCACCCTTCCTTATCGTTGCTTCCTGCCTGGTGGCGATCCAGAAAGTGATTATATTGATATCATTTTTTACGATGGCCCAATCTCCCGTGACATGGGCTTTAGCGATGTACTATTTAATTCCAACCACTTAGCCGGACGAGTTGGGCAAGCAGTACGAGGGGATCACCGCCAAAGCCAATTAATATCTGTAGCAACAGATGGCGAAACCTTTGGACATCATAAAGGTGGTACAGAAAAATCCCTAGCTTATGCCTTTATTGCAGAATTTCCCAATAGAGGTTGGACAGTAACAAACTTTTCCCATTATCTCAGCATCAACCCTCCAAAATGGGAAGTAGAATTAAAACCTGTTACCGCTTGGAGTTGTTCACACGGTGTTAACCGTTGGCAAGATGACTGCGGTTGTGGTGGCGGTGGTGATTGGCATCAAAAATGGCGCAAACCATTACGAGTAGCCCTAGATTGGTTGCGGGATCAGTTAATTAAGGTTTATGAAGATACAGGGAGAAAATTATTTCTCGATCCTTGGGCTGCAAGAGATGAGTATATTAAGGTAATCCGCGATCGCACTCCTGCAAATATTGAAAAATTCCTTGCCCGTCATCGCACCCACAAATTATCACCAGCAGAACAAGTAGACGCACTGCGCTTATTAGAAATGCAGCGTCACGCCTTACTGATGTATACCAGTTGTGGTTGGTTTTTTGAAGAATTATCCCGCCCAGAAGGTGTACAAATTCTTCGCTATGCCGCCCGTGCATTGGAATTAGCTGGAGATGTTGCTGGCGTACAATTAGAAAAAGGCTTTGTTAAACGCCTCACATCTGCACCTAGTAATATTGACTTCTTTAAGCATGGTGCAGAAGTTTACCGCCATTTAGTACTATCAGCCCAAATAAGCTTTAAGCAAGTAGCAGCACAATACGCAATTAGTTCCCTGTTTACTAATTATGCTCAACAAGAGCGAGTTTACTGCTACGATGCCCAGCAATTAGACTACCAGTTGCAACGCATGGGAACTCTCACCTTAGCAGTGGGACAATTGCGGTTAGTTTCACAAATTACTTGGGAAAGCACCCATTTAGTGTTTGCAGTTCTACATATAGGTGGTTGGGACTTCCATTGCTGCATTCAACCATTTGCAGGAAGACGCGCTTACACTCAATTGAAAGAAAAGTTATTTGATGCCCTGAGTCAAGCTAGTGCTGCTCAAGCAATTTTAGCAATGAATCAGTTGTTTGGGGATCAAACGTTTAACTTAGAAAACTTGTTTGCTGAGGAACGTCACAGAATTATTAAACTGCTAAGTAATGAAACATTGACACGCTTAGATCAGTTATATACTCAAGTTTACCGTGATAACTACGGCGTTTTGAAAGCATTCCATCGAGATGAATTACCTGTACCGCAAGAATTACAAGTAGCCGCAGAGGTAGCACTTTCACACCGTTGCTTAATTTCTCTCCGGGCGTTGGAACAAGAAAATGGGGATGGACAACATTTAACTCATTTGGGAGAATTAGAAGCGATCGCCACTGAAGCTAATCATCTGCGCTGTCAGTTGAAAATACCAGAAGCCAAGCAAACATTAGAACAAATGATTTTGCGATCGCTCTGGCAATTATTGCATGATGCTAGCCCAGAAACACAACAAGCTGATATCCAAAAGATTTTTCGCCTAATTAATTTAGGTGAACAGCTTAATTTGGGACTTTCCCTGGCTCAGTCACAGGAATTATATTTTAGTTGCCTGCACAATAAAATTGGTTTGCAGTGTATGCAGGTAATTTCAGCAGAGTCACCTTTTCAAGGTGGTGATGCAGCCCTGACAAAAATCCTTGCTAAAATTGCTCAACTACGTCAACTTTTACAGTTGGGTCAAAAATTGGCGGTAGATGTCAGCCCCTGGTTAAATCAATTGCCTTAACTATAAATTGCCCGTCTGATTTTAATTTGAGGTTTTTGACCTATTTTAATAAATCAGGCGGCAGTAGCACTCGATCAATTGCATGAATTGCACCATTACGTGCAGGGATATCTGCCAGAATTACCTTAGCACTATTAACTCTAATCTGTCCTCCCCTGGGTGCGACACGGAGAGTTAATGACTGACCTTCTAAGGTTCTGCGTCTACCTGATTTTGTGTTAAAACTGGTACTTTTTCCAGGGACTATATGATAGGTTAAAACTTTGATTAATTTGTCCCTATTTTCAGGTAATAAAAGAGTTTCTAATGTTCCCGCAGGTAAAGCAGCAAAGGCTTCATCTGTAGGCGCAAATATTGTCAAACCACCTGTTGTTGCTAACTCATCATTAAGGCGTGCTGCTTTGACGACTCTGGCAAGAGTAGAAAAAGCATCATTAGCTGTTTCTAACTCTACAGCAATATTATTTCTGACAGGATTAGCTTGCGCTAGTAAATTAGTGTTTTGGGTAGCTGTTGAATTTGTAGTTAATTCAGCAGTAGCTGGAAGAGTAATTAAAACACTTAGACTAGCTAAACCTACTAACTTAGTGAGTTTTTTTGCTAGAGAAAATTCGGAAGAGTATAGCATCAAACAACTCCTTAAGTCTGTTTTGATATTTTAAGATTTGTATAGTTGCAACTTATCACTAATCTACGTCTTTTGGCTTCTAGCTTGTGATAGATGTATATGATTAAAAAGAGATCGTATTCTTTAATAAGATCTAACTAGGGGAAGATGAATCAGAGGGGGCAGAGGAAGCAGAGGGAGATCTCCAGATAAAAATAAATGTTTTTAGTATGAACTTTTACAGACTTATTCCTAAAGATCCGATTTAATATTATTTATAAAAAGTATTATATTTAGGAATAGTTACTTATTTATTAGCAACTGGTAGCTGACAACTATTAAAAGGATGCACAAACTGGCACTAAAACTTTTATTTATTCTGGGGTTGTAATTCTAACTAACATTTTGTTGAAATGGGGAAAGCGCCAGCAGGGTTAAGCTGTTGTGTTTCGCGCATTTGATGTTTTAGGAAGAGAGGAGGGAGGAAAGAGGGTAAGAGTGTTTGATAACTTTTCTCTCAATTATAAAATTGACAAGTTTATTTGCGCGTTAGCTTAAATAATTTTTTATTGTCAAATTGCGGAAGCGACAAAAAAGCTGATATTGTTTACTGTTCACTGTTGACTGCCCTAAAGATGCGGCATAGCCAAAAAACTCTTACAGTGAAATTATTAAGTTCTTTTTTCTAAACCTTAGAGCAGACTCTGTGTTAAAAGTAGTAAATCCTGATTGAGATTGAAACTTAAGGATTAAGGGATAGTCAGTTAGGGGATAAGCAATGATTGGAATTTTAGCCGCACTTTCAGCTTCTGCGGCAGCAGGTATGAGACTTGCTCTGCCACTTCTAGTTATTGGGTTGTTGCAAAACGAGCAGCTTTGGTATGATGTGCCGTTGTTGTCGCGCATTCAGCCGCCTGTAGTATTAGGCTTCCTAACTAGCTGGTCATTGTTTGAAATATTTGCTTCTAAAAAGCTGCTGGGGCAGCGAATTTTACAAATTATTCAAATAATTTTAAGCCCATTCGTGGGAGCAATTATGGGTATAACAGTTGCGAAAATGACTGGCGTTCCCATGCAGTTAATTTGGATAATTGGTATTGTCAGTAGCTTATTAGCGTTAGTTCTTCAGTTAGTTAAGGTAGGCTGGTTTTATCGGTTGCGGGGCATTCCCATTTGGGTTGTATTAACTGAAGATGCGCTCTGCGTTTTTTTGGTGATTCTTGCTTTTAAAGCACCAAAATCGGGTGGATTAATGGCTTTAATTTTATTGTGGTTAGCGATTCGGAGTTCTACTCAATGGTATCAATGGTATAAAGGAAAAGACCGCTTTGGAAAGCAAAGCAAAATTAGTCGCCAAGAACAAGAACTTGATTAAAAAATATTTAATCGCTCTTCTGTTACTCTGATGGGGTGCTAACTAATAATTTTAGCCTTATTAAGAGTTTCCCAAATTCCTCTGACTGCTTTGAAACCTGCTTAATATCGGGTAAAGCTATTAGAAGCTATTGGTATTTTGAAGCTAATTCCTTTGCCATACTGCTGGCTTATGTATTATTACTCCCTTCCCGCCTAAAGAATACCTATTTTTAAAACCGCCAAGACGCAAAGAACGCCAAGGAAGAAGAAGAATATAATCGGTAATGTTTTAGTGGGAAGGGAGTAGACGTTGTATTTCAGCACGACTGAGTTAGTATTTTGCTAGATTGCCTAAGTCAACTCTAAAATCATCCCACACAGGAACAGGGGATTATTGCTGGCATTAGCTGAGTAATTAGTTACAACTTCTGAAGATAATAGCAAGATTAGGTGGGAGAAATAGAGATGTCAGGACAATCGCCTCAAGAAGAAATAGGGAATTTTCTACTTGGCGGTGGTGAAATGGGCGCAAGGATGCGATCGCATGATTGGTCGCAAACAAAGCTAGGCTCAGTAGATACATGGCAGCAAAGTCTTAAAACTGCCGTTCGCATTATGCTAACCTCCCGCCAACCCATGTTTGTGTGGTGGGGCGATCACCTAATTAATCTTTACAACGACGCATACAAAGCAATTTTAGGCGGCAAACATCCTCAAGTCCTTGGTCAGCCAGCTTCAGATGTATGGCAGGAAATTTGGGAGCAGGTGGGGCCACGTGCAGAGTCAGCACTTATCAAAAATGAGGCAACTTACGACGAAGCCTTGCTCCTAATTATGGAGCGCAACGGCTATCCAGAAGAAACATACTATACATTCTCTTATAGTCCGGTTCCGAACGACTACGGCGGCACAGGGGGAATTATCTGCGCCAATACAGACGACACGCAGCGTATCATCGGTGAGCGTCAGTTGGCACTATTGCGAGAACTAGCAGCGCGAACAGTAGATGCACGCACATTTGAGCAAGCTTGTTCTCTCAGTTTGGGTTGTCTAGAAACCAATCCTTACGATTTACCCTGGGCAATGATTTATCTGGTCGATCCAGATCAGCAAAATATTGTCTTATCAGGAACGTGCGGAATAGACCCCAACCATGAGGCTGTTCCTGAAATAGTCGATTTCAACGCTGATTCAGTTTGGCATCTAGCAGAAGTAATTAAAACCAATAAGTCATACGTTATTTCTAATTTAGATACTACTTACAACAACCTCCCTACAGGTGCTTGGCAAAGATCACCGCATCAAGCAGTAGCTGTACCTATTGCTGCCTCTGGTCAGACCGGAAAATCAGGCATATTAGTAGTTGGGTTGAATCCTTTTAGACTATTTGACGACAAATATCAAGGATTTATTGATTTAGTTGCATCTCAAATTGCTGCCAGTATCGCTAATGCCCAAGCTTATGAAGAAGAACGCAAACGGGCAGAAGCATTAGCAGAATTAGACCGCGCTAAAACTGTTTTTTTTAGCAATGTTAGCCACGAATTTCGGACTCCGTTAACCTTAATGTTAGGGCCATTAGAAGACACCCTAACTAATTGTGCAACCTTGCTGCCACCGAGGGAACGAGAGCAGCTAGAAATGGTGCAGCGCAACGCCTACCGCTTGTTAAAACTGGTCAACACTCTGTTGGATTTCTCGCGCATCGAAGCTGGACGGGTGCAGGCTTCATACGAACCTACAGATTTAGCTACTTTTACATCTGAACTAGCAAGCGTTTTTCGTTCCGCGATCGAACGCGCAGGAATGCAGTTATCAGTTAATTGTCCTCCCCAGCCAGAACCCGTATATGTAGATCGGGAGATGTGGGAAAAAATTGTACTTAACTTGCTCTCCAATGCCTTCAAATTCACATTTACAGGAGAAATTGCGGTCAGTTTAAAATTGTCCAATGACCATGTTGAGTTAATCGTCAAAGATACAGGTATTGGGATTCCAGCCGCAGAAATCCCGCATATGTTTGAACGATTCCACCGCGTCAAAGGAGCCCAGGGGCGGACTTTTGAAGGATCGGGAATTGGGTTATCGCTAGTACAAGAATTAGTGCAAATTCATGGCGGCACAATTCAAGTGACGAGTGTTGAAGGTGAAGGCAGTTGCTTTACTGTGTCAATACCGAGGGGATCTGCTCATTTACCGCAAGACCGCATTAATAGCGATCGCACCTTAGCATCAACAGCACTAGGGGCAATTCCGTATCTAGAAGAAGCTTTGCGTTGGCTACCGGAAGAAACAGGGGGGCAGGGGAGCAGGGGGGCAGGGGAGCAGGAAAGCCTCATTTTCCCTTCGCCCTCTCTCCTCTTTCCTCCCTCCTCTGCCCGTATTCTCATAGCTGATGACAATACTGATATGCGCGATTACGTCACACGGTTGTTAAGCCAGCAGTATGAAGTAGAAGCCCTGCCGGATGGTTTAGCAGCATTGTCAGCAGCGCGTCAGCGTATGCCAGATTTGGTATTAACTGATGTGATGATGCCAGGATTAGATGGGTTTGGATTGTTGCGAGAATTACGTAACGATCCGCAAATGAGAAAAGTGCCGATTATTCTGCTGTCGGCACGGGCAGGAGAAGAGGCGCGGGTGGAAGGCTTAGAAGCGGGGGCGGATGACTACCTGATTAAACCGTTTTCTGCTCGTGAATTATTGGCACGGGTGGAAGCAGCTTTAAAAATGGCTCATCTGCGGCAGGAAGCGATGCAGCGAGAGCAAGGTTTACGGATTGAAGCTGAGGTTGCCAAAGCTCATTTAGAGACAGTTTTATCAGGTATTCAAGACCAATTTTATGTGTTGGATCAAGAGTGGCGATATTCTTTTGTAAATGATCGCGTAGCGGAAACTGTTGGCTGTTCCAAGGAAGATTTACTAGGTAAGAGGATCTGGGAATTGTTTCCCGATCTGAGTTCTACCTTGTTTTCTCAAGAGGTGCGTCGTGCTGTTAAGGAACAGACAGTTGTACGCTTTGAATACTTTTATTCTCATTGGCAACGCTGGTTTGAAAATCGCGTCTATCCCTTCGCTGAAGGTGTAACTATTTTCGTTACCGACATTAGCGATCGCAAACAAGCGGAGAAAGCCTTGCGTGAAAGCGAAGAACGCTTCCGCAACATGGCTGACAATGCCCCCTTCATGGTTTGGGTAACTGACCCTACAGGTTACTGCACCTACCTGAGTAAAAGTTGGTACGAGTTTTCCGGGCAAACTGAGGCAACAGGTCTTGGATTTGGGTGGTTGGATGCTGTGCATCTAGAGGATCGTGAAGACGCTAAAAAAACCTTCCTTACAGCTAATGACTGTGGCGATGCGTATCGTGTAGAATTCCGCTTGCGACGTAAAGACGGTGAGTATCGCTGGGTAATTGATGCGGCTAATCCTTGGTTTGGGATAGATGGTCAATTTAAGGGTTTCATTGGTTCTGTAATTGACATTTCAGAACGCAAGCAGGCGGAAGCTGAACGCGATCGCCTGTTGCAACTTGAGCAAGCTGCTAGAGAGGAAGCGGAAACAGCTAATCGGGTTAAAGATGAGTTTTTGGCAGTGTTATCCCATGAATTGCGATCGCCACTTAACCCGATTCTAGGTTGGACGAAGTTACTACAGTCGCGCAAGTTTGATGAGCAATTTACTAAGCGTGCCTTAGAAACTATTGAACGCAATGCCAAACTACAAACAGAACTAATTGAAGACTTACTAGATGTCTCGCGTATCTTGCGCGGCAAGATGGCGTTGAATATTGCTCCTGTTAACTTAGTTACGACTATTCAATCTGCGATCGAAACTGTCCGCTTATCTGCTGAGGCAAAGCAGATTCAGATTCAAACCTTATTTACTGCCCATGTGGGACAAGTTATGGGTGATTCTGTTCGTCTGCAACAAATTGTTTGGAATTTACTTTCAAATGCTATCAAGTTCACACCTAGTGGTGGAAAAGTTGAAATTTGCTTAGAGCAAGTCGGTATGAATATTCAAATGCAAGTGAAAGACACTGGAAAAGGGATTAATCCAGAGTTTTTACCCTATGTATTTGAGTATTTCCGTCAGGAAGATGGCAAAACTACTCGTAAATTTGGTGGGCTAGGGTTGGGACTTGCAATTGTGCGCTATCTCACAGAACTACATGGAGGAACTGTTCAAGCAGAAAGCTTAGGTGAGGAAATGGGCGCAACGTTCACAGTAACATTGCCACTGCTCAAACAGGAAAATGTAGAAATCATTAATAATCAAGTTCCTTTATCCCTAACGCTTGACACCTCACCTTTAGCTGGAGTCAAAATTTTGGTAGTTGATGATGAACCCGATATGCGGGAATTAATGCTGACGATTCTAGAGTCGTCTGGGGCTGAGGTGCGGATAAGTGCATCTGCTGCCGAAGCATTGGCAGAAATTGATTCATTCAATCCCAATATGCTGATTAGTGATATTGGTATGCCTGAGATGGATGGTTATATGTTGATGCGTCAGGTGAGGCAGCGATATCTACAGGCTGGAGGAAATGTTATTGCGATCGCTCTGACTGCCTATGCAGGCGAGTTAGATCAGCAGCAAGCTTTAGCCGCCGGATTTCAACGACATATCGCCAAGCCTATAGACCCCGTTGAGCTAGTACAAATTATTTCCAATATGTTAAAACAAGCATGAATACTTAGGATTCTGCATTATTTTCAACAATTGGCTGAAATACTTGCTATTTATAGATATCAAGCGTGCCGATACAGGCTATTAATAACTACTAAAGCAAGCCGACAAAGTGCAAAGGCCCTTGACCACTGATTAACTCTATTACTAAAGCAATAAAGCCAAGCATCGCTAAACGCCCGTTCCAAACTTCTGCGGCTGTAGTCATGCCCCATTCCCAACGCTCTTGGGGATACATTTTGACTTTTTTCTTAAGTTGCGAAACCTGCGCCAGCTTGACACTGGGGGCATCGAGTGCATCAACTACCAAATTAGCCAAACCTTCAATAAACAGAGGATTTGTATCTAAAGCTGGCACGCGATGGAAATTATGGATGCCAGATTCTTCTGCTAATTCGCGGTACTCAACGTCAATTTCTTGTAAAGTTTCGATGTGTTCTGAAACAAAACTGATTGGTACGACAAGTAAATCTTTAACACCTTTAGCACCGAGTTCTGGAATGGCATCTTCGGTGTATGGTTTGAGCCACTCTACGGGGCCTACCCGACTTTGATAAGCCAAAGTATAGGGATTAGGTCGATTGAGGTTTTTGATAATTAACTCGGTACATTCCTCAATTTCTTTTTGGTAAGGATCGCCAGCTTCTTCAACATAGCTGACAGGAACACCGTGGGCGCTAAAAAAGATTTGAACTTCGTCAGGGTTGGAAAACTGATCGAGTTCTTTAGCGGTCATTTGTGCCATTGCTTGCAAGTATTCGCGTTGTTGATACCAGGAAGGAATGACGGTATATTCAATTTGTTGCAGTGCGGGGTCTTCTTGCCACAGTTTTTCTAGTAATCGAAAGCTAGAACCACTGGTACTGATGGAAAATTGTGGATAAAGAGGCAGTATTACTAAGTTGGTGATGCGATCGCGCTTAATACTAGCAATTGCTTCTTCAGTATAAGGATGCCAGTAACGCATTCCGATATACATTTGAGCATCTTGCCCTTTTTCCTGCAACTTATCCTTTAAAGCTTGTGCTTGTGCTTCTGTAATTCTTCGCAGAGGTGAACCGCCACCAATCACTTGATAGTTAGCTTTAGATTTCTTCTCTCTCAGGGTAGAAATCAACCATGCCAAGGGTTTTTGGAACGCAGGCACGGGAATACGAATGATTTCAGGGTCGGAGAATAGGTTAAACAGAAAGTGACGAACATCATCTAGTTCATCTGGCCCACCTAAATTTAGTAGTAAAACCCCAACACGACCCATAGCGATAATAGCTTCCCAAAAACTTTCAGATTTGTTACTGATGTTAACAATTATATTCTAATAGCAGTTTTTCTTTGCAATTAAATATACCTAATTTCAATAGTGGAGGTAATCATGGCAACGATTTTAAGGGATTGGAGTTATCGTTATCAATGGTTGTACGATGCGATCGCGCAAGTATCCTCTTTGGCGGTAGGTGGAGAAGCGCGGTTTCGTCAGTTAGCTTTACAAGGTTTGACGATTGATTCAAGCACTAAAATACTAGACCTTTGTTGTGGCAGTGGTCAGGCAACAAAATTTTTGGTGCAATACTCCGATCAAGTTACAGGGCTTGATGCCTCACCATTATCACTCAAACGCGCCCAAAACAATGTTCCTCAAGCTCATTATGTCGAGGCATTTGCAGAAGAAATGCCCTTTCCTGACAATCAGTTTGATTTAGTGCATACCAGTGTGGCGATGCACGAAATGCAGCCAGAGCAATTGCAACAAATTCTTAAGGAAGTGTACCGCGTCTTAAAACCTGGAGGTGTATTTGCTGTAGTAGATTTCCATGCCCCCACTAATTGGTTATTTTGGCCTGGGTTGGCTTTATTTTTTCTCTTGTTTGAAACCGAAACAGCTTGGAAGTTAATTAATATAGATTTTGTTGGCTTATTGGAAGAAATTGGCTTTAATGTCAATAATGCCAGCTTAACGAGAGATAAATCTGGTGCGGTTAGTCTCTATGCTGGTGGTAGTATCCAGGTAATCCATGCCCAGAAATGACTGAGCAAAATAATAACGATAACTTGCCCTCAACTGATTCTCAGCAGTCTGATGAGACAAAATCAATTGATAATTCGTGGAAAAATCGCATCGGCGGTGTTTGGAACAATGCTACAGGACGTTTGAGGCAATTGGTTCCTGTTGATTTTGCACAGACGGCTGGTAAGTGGTTTAACGTCAGTGAATCTCAAGTTGCAGAGATTTTGGAGGCTGTGCGGGCGGAACTACCTACCACAGAAGCATTATTAATTGGTAAGCCACAAGCGGGAAAAAGTTCAATTGTTCGGGGAGTTACTGGGGTTTCTGCGGAAATTGTCGGTCAGGGATTTCGTCCTCATACGCAAAATACTGAACGTTACGCCTATCCTTCGGGTGAATTGCCGTTGCTGATTTTTACCGATACAGTCGGACTGGGAGATGTAAACCAGGAAACGGAGGCGCTAATTGAGGAACTGGTTGGAGATTTGCAACATAAAAGCCGTCGCGCTAGAGTGTTGATTCTCACTGTCAAGATTAATGATTTTGCCACTGATACTCTGCGAAAAATTGCTAGTCAGTTACGAAAGGAGTATCCAGAAATTCCCTGTTTATTAGCAGTTACTTGTTTGCATGAAGCTTATCCTGCTGATGTAAGCGATCATCCAACATATCCGCCAGAGTATGAAGAAGTCAATCGCGCTTTTACTGCAATTAAGGAAGCTTTTGCGGGTTTGTGCGATCGCTCTATTATGCTTGATTTTACTTTAGAAGAAGACGGTTACAATCCAGTCTTTTATGGTTTAGACGCATTCCGAGATACTTTAGCAGAATTGCTTCCAGAAGCAGAATCGCGGGCAATTTATCAGTTATTAGATGAAAAAGCTGGTATAGAAATTGGTAATCTTTACCGAGATGTCGGACGGCGTTATATGTTGGCGTTTGCGATTATGGCGGCGACAGTTGAAGTTGTACCTGTACCATTTGCCAGTATGCCTGTGCTAACGGCGTTGCAATTATCAATGGTGGGTTTGTTAGGAAAATTGTATGGGCAAACGCTGACACCATCGCAAGCGGGAGGAGTTGTGAGTGCGATCGCAGGTGGTTTTTTAGCGCAAGCTGTAAGGCGTGAGTTAGTTAAATTTGTACCTGGTTTTGGCAGTGCGATCGCGGCTTCTTGGGCAGCAGCATATACTTGGGCTTTAGGTGAAGGTGCTTGTGTTTATTTTGGTGATTTAATGGGTGGGAAAAAACCCGATCCTCAGAAAATTCAATCTGTAATGCAAGAAGCGTTTAAGACGGCGCAAGAACGGTTTAAGGGAATGAAGCGGTGATAAATAATTTGCGTTATTTAACCGCAGATGAACGCAGATAACGCAGATGTTCATGTTGGGCTAATGCTGGAAACGCAAATGTAAATTATTATTAGGACGTTGGAAAAAAAGCAGCAGGTGAAATATTAAACTTTTTGGATAGTTCTTGGATATGTCTAACTGTCAGTTTTCGCCGATTATTAAGTACATCCGAAACAATTGACTCAGTTTTAAATATAGTCACAAGGTCTTTTTGATGCAGACCTAATTCTTTTATTAGATACTTGAGTAATTCTACCCCATAAATATCAGGAATTGGTGACTGCTTTTGTTCGTATTCGTAAACTAATGTACCTAAAAGATTGAGATAATCTTTTTCATCCTGTGTTAAAGCACTTCTGTCAATTAGAGAATCAATAACGTCTTGTGTAGCCGATAAGTCCTCCTCGGATTTAATAGGTCTTGGAGGAAAGGTGTTAAGTAAATCAATGTATTTATAGTTATTTGAACCAAGGATCATTTTTCCATTTGTCCGTATCATATTCTGTATGTGTTAAAACTGCGCGAATAAATACTTTTCTATATTCATAGTCGATGTAAGCAATTAAACGGTATTTATTCCCACCAATATTAAAGACAGTGAGATTTTCTACAAAATCAGCATTTGAAAAAGTTTCACGCAGTTGAGCAGGATTTTCCCACTCCGCTAAGGATGTAATTTTACTCCATGCTGTTAAAGCAGTTTGGGAATCAGGATATTTACTGTAAAACTCTTTTAGTCTTTTTGTAGTGATAATGTGAAACATTTTGATTTACAGCTACATTTTTATCTTACCATTAACTTCGCATTTTGCGAAACCTCCCCTCATGAAAGTAAAAACTAATATGATCGAGCCATAAACATTAGTGCATAAACTTATTCGCTAGATAAGATCATGGTGCGATTAAAACTTTGGCAGTGGATCGTTTTGGCGCTTCCTGTTGCGTCAATCATCGGTTTTTTGTTGGTAGCGGCTGGATTACAAATTCACGAATGGCGGATTAATTGGATTTGGGGTATATTCACTTTTATCTTTTTAGGTTGGCGTTGGTTGCTGGTGAAATGGACTCAACCTATGGTTGATGAGATGGAATCTGTAATCGCGCAGGTGAGTAAAGATTTAGAATCTGCTTCAGGGGATGCGAAACTGCAAGCAGAGGGAAATGATACCGTAAGTAATGCAGAAGTAGCACTGCAAGAAATCTTAACAACAGCACAAAGCGATCGCCCTATTTGGGAAGATTGGCAAACTTTTTGGCAACGTTGTCAGGAACTTGTAGCGGCGATCGCGCAAATATACAATCCTGAATTAAAGTATCCCCTACTCAATATCTATATTCCCCAGGTTTACACGCTAATCCGAGGAACAGTTGATGATTTAGATCGCTGGATTCAGCAATTATCCCCTGCTTTAAATCAAGCTACGGTTGGACAAGCTTATGAAGCTTATGAGGTTTATCGTAAGTTAGAACCGTCTGCTCGTAAACTTTGGCAAGTATGGAATTGGGCGCAGTGGGTATTAAATCCTGTTGCAGCAGTGGCAAAAACAGCTACTAAGCCTTACAATAACCAAGCTTCTCAGCAATTGTTAGTAAATGTCAGTCAACTGCTACGGGAAGCTGCACTGAGAAATTTATGTCGCCAAGCGATCGCACTCTACAGTGGTGACACATTAACAACTACAGAATTATCCGTTCCCACTCCAACTTTACCCAAAGCTAAAACCCAAACCCTCAGAGACATTCTGACGCAAGCAGAACCAGTTGAGCAAGTTGAGCAAAAACCTGTCAATATTCTGTTAGCGGGGCGCACAGGTGCAGGAAAAAGTAGTTTAATTAATACCCTATTTCAAGCAGAGTTAGCAGAAGTTGATATTTTACCAAGCACCGATCGCATTCAAAATTACCAGTGGCAGATAGAAAAAGAAACGCTGACACTTTGCGATACGCCAGGGTATGAACAAGTCAACCGTGAGGATTTACGCGCACAAGTTCTTGACTATGCCACAACTGCGGATTTATTGCTGTTAGTTACCCCAGCATTAGATCCTGCTTTGCAAATGGATGTAGATTTTCTTAAAGAGATTAATGCAGAAGTTAAAGATTTACCTGCGATCGCAATTGTAACTCAAGTAGATCGTTTGCGTCCGATCCGCGAATGGCAACCACCTTATGATTGGGAATGGGGAGAAAAACCCAAGGAAGTTGCAATTCGAGAAGCTACTCAGTATCGCGCTGAACTTTTAGCAGACTTATGTGATTTTGTTTTACCTGTTGTCACAGGTGATGTTAAAACAAATCGAGTAGCTTGGGGAGTAGACGCGCTATCTTTAGCATTGATGGATGCGATCGCACCTACAAAACAACTGCGACTAGCGCGTTTTTTGCGTAACTTAGAAGCGCGTACCGTTGCAGCAGCCAAAATAATCGATCGCTACACCTTCCAAATGGCGACAACCCAAGGACTTACAGCACTGCTTAAAAGTCCTGTACTCCAGTTTCTCACAACCCTAACAACTGGATCGCCAGCCCTTGCATATATGTTAGCCGAACAAATTCCGGTAGAACAATTACCTGTAGTTATTGGTAAGTTGCAAATGGCGTATGACTTATTCTCTTTATTAAATGCGGGAGATTCTAAAAGTTTAAACTTTGACTTACTTTCCCTGTGGTCGCTAGTACTAGAAAACTCTGCAACACCTGAACGCAACGCTTGGGCATTTGGTCACGCCTTAGTAGAATATTGGACTAAAAAACTCACAGTAGAACAACTACGAGAACGGTTTAATTACTATCTACAACAAGCATGAACAATTAACAATTAACAATTAAGTAGTTCCCAATTAAAAAATCTCCCCCCTCCCCTTGATAAGGGGAGGGGGTTAGGGGGTGGGGTAAAACATTTAATGAGACCCACCCAACAATCAGTAATTAATAATAACCATAACCATAGCCCAACCCTCCCCGCAGTTTCGGGGAGAAAGCAAAATTTCTTACCTTCTTTTTAAGTTTTATTATAAATGTCTAATAAATTTTGTCTCAATTATCTTTCCCTTCCCTATAATGTATCTATTCATTTTGGATGATTATTTAATTTACTTCTCTTGAGACTTAAATTTTATAATTTTTTAACCAATACCGCCATAAATTCAGAATATACTTAGCTGGAAAATTTCTATGACTACCACCCCTAACACTTCCACCACCAGCAGCATCGTCATCATCGACCCCACAGTAGCGGATTACAAGCAACTTATTGCAGGTCTACAAGGTAATCCAGAAGTATTTATCCTTGATTCCCAACTTGATGGGATTAGTCAAATTACCTCAATTCTAAGCAATCATAGCCAAGTTTCTAATTTAAAAATTATCAGTCACGGAAGCGACGGTAACTTATATTTAGGCAACACATCAATAAATCAGTTAAATATTGATACCTATAAAAGTCAGTTGAATCAATGGTCTGGTTCTTTGACTGATGATGCAGATATTCTGCTGTATGGCTGTAACGTGGCATCAAGCAGCAATGGTGTGAAGTTTATCCAAACCTTGAGTGAGTTAACAGGTGCGGATGTGGCAGCATCTAATGACTTGACAGGTAATGCGTCACTAGGTGGAGATTGGGATTTAGAAGTAACTACTGGAGTAATTGAAACGCCGACAGCATTTGATGCTGAAGTTGAAAACAATTATCAAAATGTGTTAGCTAGCTTTAGCGAAGATACCTCCCTTACCCTGCCTGGTGTTGAGCAGAGTTCCGTAACCTGGGGAGACTATAATAACGACGGATTGTTGGATTTCCTCCTCACAGGCTTAAATGGTTCAACTCGCATCAGCAAACTGTACCAAAATACTGGCAGTGGCTTTAGCGAAGATACCACCGTCACCCTGCCTGGTGTTTTCAATAGTTCAGTAGCCTGGGGAGACTATAATAACGACGGATTGTTGGATTTCCTCCTCGCAGGCGTCGCTGGTTCAGGTCGCATCAGCAAACTGTACCAAAATACTGGCAGTGGCTTTAGCGAAGATACCACCGTCAGCCTGCCTGGTGTTGTCCAGGGTGACGTAGCCTGGGGAGACTATAATAACGACGGATTGTTGGATATCCTCCTCACAGGCTACAATGCTCCAAATTCAGATGGCATCAGCAAACTGTACAAAAATACAGGCAGTGGCTTTAGCGAAGATACCTCTGTCACCCTGCCTGGTGTTGGAGACAGTTCAGTAGCCTGGGGAGACTATAATAACGACGGATTGTTGGATTTCCTCCTCACAGGCTACTCTGGTTTTACTCTCATCAGCAAACTGTACAAAAATACTGGCAGTGGATTTAGCGAAGATACCTCTGTCAGTTTGCCTGGTGTTCAGAATGGTTCCGTAGCCTGGGGAGACTATAATAACGACGGCAAATTAGATTTCCTCCTCACAGGCCGCACTACTTCAGGTTTCATCAGCAAACTGTACAAAAATACTGGCAGTGGCTTTAGCCAAGATACCTCTGTCAGTTTGCCTGGTGTTCAGCTTAGTTCCGTAGCCTGGGGAGACTATAATAACGACGGATTGTTGGATTTCCTCCTCACAGGCAACACTGGTGGAATAAGTCTCATCAGCAAACTGTACTATAATACTGGTAGTGGCTTTAGCGAAGATACCTCTGTCAGTTTGCCTGGTTTTCAACAGAGTTCCGTAGCCTGGGGAGACTATAATAACGACCGCAAATTAGATTTCCTCCTCACAGGCCAAAGTGCTGCAGGTCGCATCAGCAAGCTGTACACCAATACAGGCGATACCGCCAACACAGCGCCATCAGCCCCTAGCAATTTAAACGCCACTATCAATGGCACATTAGTCAACCTCAGTTGGAGTCCCGGCACTGATAATGAAACTCCAGCAACAGGCTTAGACTACAACATTATGATCGGCACAACAGAGGGCAGTAACGATATTCTTTCCTCCATGTCAGATAGTTCCGGCAACAGACTCATACCGAGTCTAGGGAACGTCAATGCCAATTTAAGTTGGACATTCAACCATAACTTACCATCTGGACACAAATATTACTGGGGCGTACAATCAATTGACACAGCCTTTGCTGGGTCGTCTTTTGCCACAGGTGAATTTATCATCAACAACGCTGCAGTAGCCAACCCAGACAGCTATACGACAGCAGAAGACACAACCTTAACAATTACAGCCCCTGGAATATTAAGCAACGATAACGATGCAGACGGCAACAGTTTCACTGCACAACTGGTCACTGGCCCTAGTCATGGTAGCTTGAGTTTAAATCCTGACGGTAGTTTTACCTACATTCCCGATCAGAATTACAACGGTAGCGACAGTTTTACTTATTTTGCCAACGATAACTTAATAAACGGTCAACCCGCCACCGTCACCTTAACAGTTAATTCTGTTAATGATGCACCAGCTGCTAACAACGACAACTTCAGCGTTAATGAAGATACAACTTTAACCGTTGCTATTAGTGACTTAGTGGCTAATGATACCGATATTGAGGGTGATACTCTAACTTTTGATAGCTTTACTCAACCCAGTCACGGAACTTTAACACTCGACAACGGCAACCTAATTTATCAACCTTTTGCCAACTACAACGGCACAGACAGCTTTACCTACACAGCTAATGACGGAACCGTTGATAGTAATTCTGCAATTGTAAACTTAACAGTTAACGCAGTAGACGACACAGCTTTTTACGTCACCAATACAAACGATTCCGGTATTGGTTCATTACGTCAAGCCATACTTGATGCCAATGCTGACCCAGGAATCGAAGATATTATATTTAATTTAAATACCAGCCAACCACAGACAATTAACCTACTTACTGTACTACCAGATATTGGAGATACTGGAGTTAACTTCAAAGGCTTGGGTGCAGATAACTTAATAGTTACCCGTAGCACTCAAGCCACCAGTGACTTTCGTATCTTTAAAGTTAATGCTGGTGCCATTGTCAGTATTGAGGGCATGACAATTAGTAATGGTAAAGCTACTGGAAACTTTCCCACTGGTGCAGGTGGAGGAGTTTATAACGATGGCATTTTAAGCGTCAGCAATAGCAAATTTAGTAACAACTTGGCGGCTTTTGGTGGGGCGATATTTAACAGTAGTAATGGCAAACTTACCAGCATTACCAGTAGCACTATTAGTAATAATCAAGCTACCTTTGGTGGTGGCATATTTAATCAAGCTGGTAGCATAATCAATAGCATTACCAGTAGTACTATTAGTGATAACTCGGCATCACAACTTGGTGGGGGTATTCTCAACCAAGTATCCGGCGAAATCAAAGACATTACGAATAGCACTATTGGTAATAATATAGCAACAATTGCTGGTGCTGGCATTTTTAATCAAACCAATGGCAAGATCAAGATTACAAGTAGTACTATTAGTGCTAACACAACCAATCATGGTGGCGGAATTTATAACGAAGAAGGTACAATTACAGCCAAAAATACAATAATTGCAGGTAACACTGCCAATTTTGTTCCCGACTTTGTTAGCACTGCCAATTCAACTTTCATTTCCGGTGGTCATAACTTAATTGGTACAGCGACTACAGGTACTATCGCCAGCGATATTATTACCTCTGATACCAAACTCGGCACACTGCAAAACAACGGCGGTACAACTCAAACCATAGCGTTACTACCTGGAAGTCCCGCCATCAACGCAGGAGATGATAGTAACGCACCAACCACAGACCAACGTGGACAAACTCGCATCTTTGATGGCAAAATCGACATCGGCGCTTATGAAAGTCGCATTGCCATAGTTACAGGTACTACTAAAAATGAGAATATAAGCAGCAATATCACTAATGCTGACGTGATTGAATTTCGCGCCCAAGCTGGCAGCGATGTGATTAAAGCTACAGCATTGAGTGACTATATTGACGGCGGTACAGGAAAAGACCAAGTAACTTACGCCACCTCAACCGCCGCCATCAACATTAACTTAGCTACAAATACAGCCAGTGGTGGTCATGCCAACAACGACACGCTGATTGGCATCGAAGGAATTATTGGCTCATCCTACAACGATGTCATCACTGGAAGCACTGAAAACGGCACATTTAACGGAGGTGCAGGAGCAGATACCATTAATGGTGGAGGAGGTACAGATAGTACCAGCTACACCACATCAACCGCAGCAGTCAATGTCAATCTCAACACAGGAATTAATCGAGGTGGAGATGCCGAGTTTGATATATTAACCAGCATTGAAAACCTCATCGGTTCTAAATTTCATGACACCCTGACAGGAAGTAACAATTCGCAAGTGATTTATGGTGGTAGTGGCAACGATTCCATTACAGGAGGAACAAGTCAAGACCTGCTATATGGTGACAACGGTAACGACACCTTATTAGGTGCCGCAGGTCAAGATATCCTGACTGGAGGTGCAGGGGCAGATGTACTTGATGGTGGTGAGGGTAAAGACCAAATCAACTATGCCACATCAAGAAATGGTGTCAATATTAATTTATTTGACAGTACAGCAACAGGTGGAGATGCCACAGGAGATAGCTTCTTAAATATTGAAGACATCGCTGGGTCAGCATATAAGGATACTTTAACTGGAGATGATGGGAGCAACAGCCTGGTTGGTCGTAATGGTAACGACGTGCTCAAAGCCAGAGGTGGAGATGATATTTTAGTGGGTGACCTTGGTGCTGATAGCTTAGATGGTGGTGATGGGATTGATACAGTCACCTATTTCAGTTCCAATGATGCCATCAACGTCAATTTAGCCACCGCGACATATTCAGGTGGCTATGCACAAGGTGACAGTTTGAGTCAGATTGAAAATTTAATTGGTTCTAGTTTTAATGACGAATTGGGTGGTAATAGCAGTAACAACCAACTGGAAGGTGGAAGTGGCAATGATACCTTAAGTGGGTATAACCCTAGTAGTTTTGGTGTAGGTGAAATAGATACACTTATTGGTGGAGTTGGTAGCGATCGCTTTGTAGTGGGAAGTAATTATAATGATGGCGACAATACTACCAAGGGCATCAACGATTATGTGTTGATTAAAGATTTTAAAGTGGGTCAAGATGTGGTGCAGTTAGCTAACAATTTGACTTATTTCTTAGGTTCATCGCCTAGTGGTGTAGTAGGGGGGACTAGCATTTTTATTGACAATGATGGTACGAGTGGTTTAACTACCCAAGATGAACTTATAGGCGTGTTGCAGGGTGTGAATTTGGGTAAGGGATTAATTAGTAATAATACTCAAGGTTTTAATTTTGTGTAGGATATAGGACGAAGATTTTGAGGTTGGCGATCGCACTGTTCTACTCAACTATGAAGCAAAGTATAATAGTGCGATAGCACACTACAAATTAGGCGTTTCATTACATATAGCAATTAGCAGTTAGCTTTTAGCAATTAGCTTTTCTTAAATGCTTTGCTCATAAGGGTTTTAGCCCTAAAAAATGCTCATAGCGCCTTGGCGGTTGCTATATTTACCACTGTGCTGAACAAGATGACCGAATTCCAGTGATGTCCACTGCCTATCCGGTAGTCAAATCAATAAGATAATTTTTGTTAAATTGTTACTTATGATACCGTTTATTTGTTTTAATTAAATTAAGGCTAAAAAATTATTCTGTGCTTTAAAAAGTTAAACAGATTCCCAGATCAAATAAAAATTACGCATTCCCTAATCCGCTTAACTGATTGTAAAAATTTGTTGCCTACTGACGGGAAAGTAGAGCTAGTCAAAACTTTTTGATGAAGTTGTTGCGGAGATATTAGTCTTAAAATTAGCGTACATGATATTAAGAGCGCGTGAATTTTAAGATAGCGTTGGATTTTTTTAAAAGATGCGCTAGTGCGCGACGCAGGCGCGATCGCAATCTATATTTAGCCTCAGCTTTGGTAATGGTTTACCGAAGTTGAACCAGCTATTTTAGTTAAGCGTAAAGGGAATTAAACTTTTAGCGCAGGCAACCAATAAGAGTAATAATCAGATGTCTAAATCACTATTGTCTGATGCTAGTCAAATTCTCGAAAAAGCACTGAAATATGTATCAATTTCCGATGATGCTATTGAACATTTAAAATATCCCCAAGCAAGTTTAGCTGTTTCCATTCCAGTACGCATGGATGACGGTTCTTTAAAAGTATTTCAAGGCTATCGGGTGCGCTACGACAATACCAGAGGGCCAACCAAAGGAGGAATAAGATATCATCCCAATGTTTCAATGGATGAAGTGCAATCATTAGCATTTTGGATGACATTTAAATGTGCCGTTTTAAACTTACCTTTTGGTGGTGCGAAAGGTGGAATTACTCTTAATCCCAAAGCATTATCGCGGATGGAATTAGAGAGATTAAGTAGGGGATATATAAATGCGATCGCAGATTTTATCGGCCCTGATATTGATATCCCTGCACCTGACGTTTATACCAACCCAATGATTATGGGTTGGATGATGGATCAATACAGCATTATTCAGCGAAAAATTACTCCCGCCGTTGTCACAGGTAAACCCATTTCAATGGGAGGTAGTTTAGGCAGAGACACCGCAACAGCAACCGGAGCATTTTTTGTCATCGAAAGGATTATGTCTAAACTAGATAGACATCCTCAAGAAACAACAGTAGCCGTGCAAGGTTTTGGTAATGCTGGATCTGTGATTGCAGATTTACTATCAAAAGCTGGTTATAAAGTCGTTGCCGTAAGTGATTCTCAAGGCGCTATCTATGCCAAAAAAGGCTTAGATATTCCCAGCATTCGCCAATATAAATTATCTAGTAAAGGCATGAAAGCCGTTTACTGCCAAGACACAGTTTGTAACATTGTTGAGCATGAATCACTTACTAACGAAGAACTTTTAGCTTTAGATGTAGACATTCTTGTGCCAGCAGCATTAGAAAACCAAATTACTGAAACTAATGTCCATAATATTAAAGCCAAGTACATTTTTGAAGTAGCTAACGGGCCAATCTCTTTTGCTGCTGACGAAATCTTAGCAGAAAAACAAGTTTTAGTTGTACCTGATATATTAGCGAATGCAGGTGGTGTTACAGTTAGCTATTTTGAATGGGTACAAAATCGCAGTGGACTTTATTGGACAATAGATGAAGTCAATCAAAAATTGCAACAAAAAATGGTAGAAGAAACTGAGCATATTTGGAAAATTACTCAGGACTTATCTGTTTCCATGCGAACAGCAGCATATATTCATGCCTTAAATAGGCTGGGAGAAGCCATCAATTCCAAGGGTACTAGAGACTATTACCTCAACGGTAAAAACTATTATTAATTAGATTTGACTTCAAATCTTCCTCTCCTCGTTTTCACCTGCGCGTAGCACATAACAGGGAGGGGTTTACATTAAAATGTAGAGATGTTGTATACAACGTCTCTACAATAGTTTTAGGTAACGCACGTTAAATTTAGTGTCGATATCTATTTAATTTTGGTAAGGGCGGGTTTAATATAGATTTTTGTAGGAGACAAAGATGTAGGTGAACCCGCCCCTACAGCAACGGTATTGAATTATATAAAATTTTGATGAAAATAACCTTTAACCAACCCACCTTGATGCTTAAAGCTTTTAATTCAAGCAAATTAATTATATTTAGAGTAATTTTAGCTTTGCTGATTGGGATACCAATCAATACTCAATCATCACTAGCAAAAACAGTTGAACAACCTCCAATAGCTACAAAACATCAAAAATTATTAACACAATTGCTAGGAAAATGGCAAGCACAAGATCCCGCATCCGGTAAAATAGTAACGCTGGTTTTTACACCAAAAAATCAATTATTTATTGTTTTACAGCAAGAAAATCAAGCTTCTACAGCTATTAAGATGGGTTACAAAATTAATTTTACAACTAAACCCATGCAAATAGATATTATTATTGATAACGAGCAAAAAGTTACGACAATTTTTGAATTAACTCAAGGAAAGCTACATCTAGAATTAGAGGGAACCACCCCTGGACAAACTAGACCTACGGCTTTTAGTGCTAAATCTAGCTTCTTCGCAAAAATATCCAATGAAACAACATTACCTAAAGATGTTCAAGTAGTAGAACCTGATGCTCAAGCAAATAAATCTAGACGAAGTATAGCAGAACAATACCTTGATATATTAAACAAAGCACAGCAAGCTTATTACATCAAAACCGGAAAATTTGCCGCAGACTTAGATGAACTTGGTATTATAACTAACTCAGAGACTGAGTTTTACCGCTATCGCATTATCCCTGATGGCGATCTTAATAAGAGTGTTAGCATAACGGCTCAAGCAAAAACTACTGAATTTCAAAGTTATACTAGCGTTGTATTTGCAAAACAAAATAATGGTAAAACTACTACAAGTGCAGGCATTTGTATAACTACTAAGCCTTCTACATTACCGCCGACAATCTTAAGACCTTTTGAATTATCAGAAATTCAATGCCCAGTAGGTTCACATTTAGTACGCTAAATATTATTAACTATAGATAGATCGCTAACTCATTTTAAAAATTTTACTGACAAACAACTGGCTGTTGCCAAGAATTATTGGGTTTAACAGAGGGCGCTTGTGCCGTTAAAATAATATTACCTTTTTGGTTAACTATCCACCCTTGAGCTTCCACAAGTTGGGGTGGCAGTTTTGTTGTTAGCTGCGGGGTATTAGTTGGTTTAGGCAAACTTACATCGGTTATCTGAGTGCCTAAATCTGCTAATACTGTATCACCATTAAGAATAATGATAGGGTTTTGTGGCAAACCACCTCGACCTGTCACAACAAATTTATTTTCTTTTTCCGCCGTACAACCTTGCTCAATCAAATTTTCGTGCTGCAAAGCAGCTTCTCGTAAAGCAACAGCATCATTAATATCTGTTTGCCCTTCAATATTCAATTTGCCACTAGCAGTTACTTCGCTGTCAGGTGATAATAAAATGTTTTTAGAGCGAATATTTATATTTGCACCTAAATTTGTAAAATCATTATTAGCAATTATTTTACTTTTTTCTAAGGCTACTAATAAGTTAGTATTAATGTTAATATTGCCTTCATTATCGCTGCTTTGAGCAAAAGCCGATATCTCGCTACCATTACGCAATAATAGCAACTCTGGCGATATCAATTTAATATTGCCAGCATTACCTGTTGCGGATTTAGCTGTTAATATACCTTGATTATTTAGATTAATAGAATTAGAACTAATTTCTAAGTTACCAGCATTTCCTTGACCCCGACTTTTAACACTAACTTCAGAGTTATTCACATCTAAAATGCCAGTATTAATCGTTACCTTTCCAGCATTAGCCGTTCTCCCGTCAGCAGCAGCAGATATTAGTGAATCGTTTTGAAGAGTCAGTTTTTCAGTTTTTATGTTTAACTCACCGCCATTACCGTGGTTAACATTTTCATTCGATACTTGAAGAGAAGCAGTAAAAATTCCGCCGTCATTAAGTTCTATAGTGTCAGTAACAGTTAAATTTATCGTTCCGCCATTACCTGTGCCTAAAGTAGCAGCAAATAAACCTCCCCCATCTTGAATAATTAACTTTTTAGTGTCGATGGTTATATTTCCAGCATTACCAGCGTTAGATGTTGCGGCAAAAATAAAGCTATTTGCACCACTAAGCTCGACGAATTCACTAGCATTCACATTCACAGTTCCAGCATTACCTATGTCTGAAGTAGCAACAACTATTGCGGCATCTCTAACTATTAATTTTGCAGTTTTAATATTGATATTTCCCGCATTTCCAGTAGTCGCAGTTCCAGCTATAATAGCACTACCATTGCCGATAATTTCTATTGAATCATTAGTATTTATATTTAAATTTCCCCCAACACCTGCGCCTAAAGTAATCGCTGTTAACCTTGAAGTATCGTTAAGTAACAAGCTTTTACTTTGTACTTGAATTTCCCCACCGCCTTCGCTACTTGTATCGACATTAGCTTGCTCTAAGAGTTGGATATCTTGAAAATTTTGCACTCCTTGATATCCTAAAGCCCATCCTGTTGCTATTGGGCTGAGGCTTACCAAACTGTTAGGTGCAACGCTACCAAGTTCTATTCGTCCCCCAGGTGCAGTTAATATACCGCCTGTCAAGGTAATATCGCCACCGATAAGCGCCAAGGTTTTACCAGGTTGTACTTGTAAACCAACAATCTCCCCACTACTATCGACAGTACGAGATTGATTTGTAATACTTGCTGCTGTATTTTGGTATTGCAAACCAACGGGAACACTAATTGTCAGCAATGCTGGTGTAGATGGCAGCATCGCGGCACTAAACTCGCTACCGTCAGCGAACTTAAGTGATGTGGCGGTACTTGCTAAAAATGAGCCACCTATATTAAGGCTGGCATTTAAACCGAAAACAATCCCATTAGGATTTAGTAAGAACAGGTTAGCAGTTCCTTGAGATTGAATAGCACCATCAATATTGGAGATAGAATTACCTGTTACTCTTGTGAAAATATTTTGGATACCTAAATCGTTTTTGAATAAGGCTGTGGTATCTGTAGGAATAGAAAATTCTTTAAAGCTGTGGAACAAGTTACTGCCTGCTGTAGTACCGCCTTGAATCTGAATTAAGTTGCCATTGGGGATAACTTGAGAGTTAAATGGCAAAGTAGCGTCCGGTACAACTTGAGCAAGTGTTACATTTGCGCCCACTATTGCTGGACTAAGGATTAAGTAGCAAGTTCGCCCTAACTTGCTAAACTGATGCCATTGGTTGCTGTTCATCCTGTTGGTCTTTTAATTAGTTCACGGCTACAACCTAACTCTTAAAAGCTATGCTTTGGCTTTATTGGACTCAGGAACAAATTATCATTCTAACCAACGCACCAGTATAGTTTAATCCCAAAGAATAATGTATAGACGCGCCATGGCGCGTTTATACAAGGGTTTAAGGGTTAGTACCCTGAATTTACGGAGAGGTTTATTATACTTTAGTAGTTGATTAACATCGGCTGACTTATTAGCCCTAGCTCTGAATGTAAATCAATATAGGTTAATGTGATGATTAGTCTGCACTTGCTTTAGTAATAAGCAATTTATTTAAACTGAAAAAAGATTTAAATTCACCCCATGCAGATAGTAGGGGTTGTTAAAATCCACTTAATCCAGCTAATTAAAGGCAATGATTGATACCGTCCTTGATGTTCGCAATTTACAGGTGCAATTCCCAACTGATGAAAGGCTGATTAAGGCAGTTGATGGTATTTCCTTTGAGTTGAAGCGAGGGCAAACACTCGGAATTGTGGGCGAGTCAGGTTCAGGTAAGTCTGTCACTTCTTTGGCGGTAATGGGTTTAGTGCCTAGCCCTGGCAAGATTAGTGGTGGAGAAATCTGGTTTGAGGGGGTAGATGCAGAAGGTAAAAACAAAGAACCAATCAATTTACTAGCACTGCGCCAAGAAAAAATGCAGCAGTATCGCGGTAGCCAGATGGCGATGATTTTTCAGGAACCGATGAGTTCCCTAAATCCGGTATACACGATTGGTTTTCAGTTAACTGAGGCACTGCGGCTGCACAAAAATGTTTCACCAGCAGAAGCACGCCGAAGTGCGATCGCACTACTCCAAGAAGTTAAACTACTTCCTAGTGATGAACAATTACGGGAACGTTATATAGAAACCCGTAAACGGGAACTATTCGGTAAGCATAAAACTGATGAATCAGTAGTTGATATTGGTGATCGCGAAATCAACCAATATATTAATAGCTATAAATTATCCATGTTGGATCGTTATCCCCATCAACTTTCCGGTGGACAGTTGCAACGGGTGATGATCGCAATGGCAATTTCATGTAACCCCGCGTTGTTAATTGCCGATGAACCAACTACAGCCCTAGATGTCACTGTACAAGCAACCATACTAGATTTATTAAGAGAATTGCGCGATCGTCGTGGGATGTCGATGCTATTTATCACCCACGATTTAGGCATCATAGCCGAAATTGCTGATGTCGTCGCAGTCATGTATCAGGGAAAAATTGTGGAATATGGATCAGTGTGGCAAATCTTCTCGAATCCACAACATCCATATACTAAAGGATTATTAGCTTGTCGCCCTCGCCTCGATCAACCTTTAAAATATCTTCCTACTGTTTCCGACTTCATGGAAGTCACTACTACTTCTACTGGAGAACTAGAACTTACAGAAAAACCAGTAGATTTGAAGATGATCGATTCTCTCAATCAAACAGCCCAGGTAAATCAACACACCGAAATACCTTCAACAGCGCCGCTATTATGTATCCGCAGCCTGCGCGTTGGATTTCCCGAAAAAGGGGTATTTGGTCGCACTAAACGCTATGTTTGGGCTGTTAACAATGTTTCTTTTGATGTTTATCAAGGTGAAACTCTAGGATTAGTAGGAGAGTCTGGTTGTGGTAAAACCACCCTAGCGCGGACGTTATTGCGATTAATTGAACCAACTGATGGTCAGGTACTATTTGAAGGGCAAAATATCTTTACGCTTAACGATCAACAGTTGCGTAAATTAAGACGGGAGATGCAAATCGTCTTCCAAAATCCCTTTAGTTCTCTTGATCCTCGCATCAAAATTGGTGACGCGGTGATGGAACCGCTAATCATTCATGGTGTGAGTAAAAACCCTCGCCAACGCCAAGAGAGAGTTGCTTACTTATTAGAGCGTGTGGGTTTAAATCCGAATTTGATGAACCGCTATCCCCACGAATTTTCTGGTGGTCAACGTCAACGGGTTGCTATTGCTAGGGCGTTAGCACTTAATCCTAAATTTATTATTTGTGACGAATCAGTTTCAGCTTTAGATGTTTCCGTACAAGCGCAAGTACTAAATTTATTGAAAGAATTGCAGGCAGAATTTAACTTGACTTATATCTTTATTTCCCATGATTTAAGCGTAGTTAAATTTATGAGCGATCGCATCATAGTAATGAACCAAGGAAAAATTGAAGAAATTGGTTCTGCCGAAACCCTCTATCGCGAACCAGAAAAAGAATATACCCGCCAACTTATTGCTTCCATTCCTACTGGCAGCTTAGAACGCATCCAGCAACAACAAGCAGGACGTTCAGCTTTAAAAAATTAGAAACCTACTATCTCAGCACGTAGAACAGCAGAATAGCTACTCCCTTCCCGCCTAAAGAATACTTATTGAAAAAACCGCCAAGACGCAAAGAACGCCAAGGAAGAAGAAGAATACGATCAGTAATCTTGTAGTGGGAAGGGAGTAATCAGCCGGACATACAGCAGATTTTCAGTTAATGAAGTACAAAATTACAAGAGCCCGCGCTGCCCTTGCCCCCTCCCCTTTATAAGGGCAGGGTTAATTCATTGTGAAGGAAGAAATTTTTTTGATTTCTACTGTATGAGTATTTTATTGAAGTAGAAACAACTGCTATTGAATAGCAGTTGTTTCTACTTCGGTAATCTAGAAATAGTATTAGTAGAAGTAATCA
>DATNQB010000090.1 GCA_036702875.1 Oculatellaceae cyanobacterium
AACGTATTTCCTATACCTCAGTTGTCTTTAGGATTTCCCAGGCTGATTTCTTTGATGAATTTCTTCCCTAACCCTATGCGACAGATTGAGTTTAAACCGGATTATCACTTTTCCTCTGCTTAAAGTGACAGAAGAGCGATACCAAACCCCTCACGTTTAGTCAGGTAATGCAAATCCCGTGCGAGGATCGCTGATATAAAGTCCTAGAACTAATGATTTCATAACTGTATCCCATACTGGACTCAGGCGTTCTGCGTCATCTTCCCAATAATCAAAAGTAATCAAGCACTGCACTCCAGAACCTAACCCGATACAAATGCGGGAATAAGCAGGGCGATGTTCTATTGGGTCAATAAATTTTATTTGCGTCCACACAATGCGGGCTGTTTGGCGTTTTAATTTAATTATTTCCCCTTGCTCAATAGCATCTCGTGTCTCGTCTTTAAGCACTTGCCTCAACAGTGGAACGATGGGAAAATCTGCCCAGTTTCCAGGGGGAAGTAAATTAAAAGAAACTTCTAAGCGACAATCATCATTTGGTGGTTTTTTGTCGAGAAACCGAAACGACTTTTCATCTGGTTCAAAATGCCAATCTTCGGGAACGTCGAAGCGCACTGCACCTCTACCTGCAACAAAGATCCGAGTTCCAGGTTCTGACTTCCAGTTGTGGTCTTCTTTTAGCTCTAGGGTTTCCTTGAGCCATTGGAGATTATGCTTTTTACTTTTAGACATAGGCACTCCATTGTTGACCTAACTTCTATTTTGCCGTTTTAACCAGGATTGGTAAAGTGCGATGTCTACGACTGGCTTCGCCTACGCCTTTCGCCGTAGGTTGGGTTGACGTAGGAAACCCAACTATCCAATTTTTTATAAAAAACGATGTACTTATTTTCTAATTGTTGTCAAATTGCAGCAACGAACTGACTGCTGACCGCTATCCATTCTGATTGTGCTATGGATTGCGATCGCGTAGCGTCGCCAGAGGCGAATCGCGCTCTACTATTTCCTCCTACAGAAGTAATATTACTCCCACTGACATCTATCTCAATAGAAAGATTTTTTTTCACGAATCTTTACAAAATTTAGTAAAATAGTTTTATTCACTACTAAGTATAATTTCCTAATTTAATGACTGCGGAACAATTTCCCTGGCTAACCGCGATTATCTTACTACCACTCGTTGCGTCCCTACTCATTCCAGTATTACCGGATAAAGGTGGTAAAACTGTGCGGTGGTATGCCTTGAGCGTGGCAATGGCAGACTTTATATTGATGTGCTATGCCTTTTGGAAGCATTACGACGCAACCAGTGCAACTTTTCAACTAGCAGAAAAGTATGCTTGGCTGCCTAACTTAGGTATAAACTGGGCAGTTTCAGTTGATGGCTTGTCTGTACCACTGGTACTGCTTGCGGGACTGGTGACGACGCTCTCAATTTTTGCAGCGTGGCAAGTCGATATGAAGCCTCGCCTGTTCTACTTCCTCATGCTGGTGCTGTATTCCGCACAAATCGGGGTATTCGTAGCGCAAGACTTGGTGCTGCTATTCATCATGTGGGAAGTCGAGCTAATTCCCGTTTACCTACTCGTTTCTATCTGGGGCGGTCAGAAGCGCCAGTACGCAGCTACAAAATTCCTACTGTATACAGCAGCAGCTTCAATATTTATTCTAGTAGCGGCGCTAGGAATGGCATTCTACGGCGACAATATGACCTTTGACATGGCAGAACTTGCCCTCAAAGATTATCCGCTTGCTTTAGAATTACCACTTTATGCAGGATTATTGATTGCCTTTGGTGTCAAACTAGCTGTGTTCCCTCTGCATACTTGGCTACCTGATGCTCACGGCGAAGCATCTTCTCCTGTATCAATGGTACTGGCGGGCGTACTTTTGAAGATGGGCGGATATGGACTTATCCGCTTGAATATGGAAATGCTCCCCCAAGCGCACGTTTACTTTGCTCCACTTATAGCAATGTTGGGCGTGATTAATATTATCTATGGTGGGTTCAACTCTTTCGCTCAGACGAATATGAAGCGTCGCCTAGCATATTCTTCTGTTTCCCACATGGGTTTCGTTTTGCTAGGTATTGCATCCTTTACTGATTTAGGTATTAGTGGTGCGATGTTGCAGATGATATCGCATGGTTTAATTGCCTCAGTGCTATTCTTCCTTGCGGGTGTAACTTATGACCGCACCCATACAATGGCATTGAATGAAATGGGCAATGTTGGTCAAGTGATGCCAAAAGTATTTGCCTTATTTACAATGGGTGCAATGGCATCTTTGGCTCTCCCTGGTATGAGTGGCTTTGCCAGCGAACTCACAGTATTTCTAGGTGTAACTAACGGCGATATCTATAGTTCTTCGTTCCGTACTGTAACAGTCTTTTTATCCGCAGTGGGAATCATTCTCACACCGATATATCTGCTTTCTATGTTGCGGCAGATATTCTACTCTTCTGGTGTAATACCTACCTGCGACATTGCACCCACGTGCGACTTGATGGATTTAGATCTAAAAAATCAAGGAAATCAGGAAGCGGTTTGCTTTGGAACAAACTGTGTATTACCTAGCGATGCTAAGTTTAGCGATGCTAAACCTAGAGAAGTTTTCATTGCTGCTTGCTTCTTAGTACCAATTATTCTTCTCGGCTGTTATCCCAAACTGGCAACGCAGATATATGATGTGAAAACTGTGGCAGTGAACGCGCACGTTCGCCAATCCTATACCGATATTGCACAAGCAAATCCCCAAATTTACGCTCAAGGATTTTTGTCTCCTCGAATTGCTAAGTCTGAGGTAGCGCCAATTTTAGGGGTTGTGAAGTAACAAGTTGATTTCAATTTAGAAAAAAGCGATCGCTCTTATAAAAGAGCGATCGCTTTTTTGATTTAGTAGCTGTAGGTTGGGTTGCGCTGTGCTTAACCCAACATCAAGGTATATTGCTGAAGGTCGAGATTTCTGCGTCAACCTAAGCCACAACTCATCTGTCTGTAGATGGATAGTCAAAATACTGCTCAGACAGCTAACTTTTTTTAAGCTACGAGCAATATTAACTATTCAATTTAAAAGCAGCAGAGATACTTTAATGGTCGCAACTCCTCCTTCTCAACTTTCCACTGAGCAATACGAAGTTACAGACGCTCAAGAAAAAATTGATTTTCTGGTTTCAGAACAAAAGCCGGATAATGAAATTGATTTAGAGTTTCTGTACACGCGGGATATTGAATTTAGACAAGAAACTATCTATTTCTTAGTAGTAGATCGCTTCTTTGATGGTAATGCTGAAAACAGTGTTGGCCTTAATCCAGAATTATACGATCCAGAGGGTCAAGATTGGGGTAAATATTGGGGCGGCGATCTACAAGGAGTTATTGATAAACTCGATTATTTGAAAAATATGGGAGTAACTGCAATTTGGTTGACTCCTTTATTTGAACAGGTAGAAGCTTTGTTTCTAGATCAAGCAGCTATTCACGGTTACTGGACAAAGGATTTTAAACGCCTCAACCCCCGTTTTATTGGTAAGGATGAAGAACCATCTCTCAATAAAACTCAGGAAACTCGCAATACAACTTTTGATCGCTTGATTGAAGAAATGCACAAGCGGAAAATGAAGTTGATTCTGGATATTGTTTGCAACCATAGTAATCCAGACTTCAGTGGAAAGAAAGGCGAATTATATGATGATGGCGTAAAAATTGCTGACTTTAATGATGATAAAAATAATTGGTATCACCACTACGGTATAGTTACCAATTGGCAAGATGAATGGCAGGTGCAAAACTGCGAATTATCAGGTTTAGCTACTTTTAACGAGAATAATAACGAGTACCGCGAGTATATTAAATCTGCCATTAAACAATGGTTGGATCGTGGTGTGGATGCTTTGCGGGTTGATACTGTTAAGCATATGCCAATCTGGTTCTGGCAAGAGTTTACCGGAGATATGTATAAGCACAGACCAGATGTGTTTATTTTTGGTGAATGGATTTTCAGCAGTCCATTTGACGATCGCTCTGTGGAGTTTGCGAATGAGTCGGGTATGTCTATACTCGATTTTGGATTATGTGTGGCAATTCGGCAAGCTTTAGCTCAAGGTGCTGAGGGTGGTTTCCATGAAATTCAGAAAGTTTTTGATTTAGATTACCGCTATAAAAGTGCAACGGAATTAATCACTTTTATTGATAATCACGACATGGCGAGGTTTCAAAGTTTGAACCCAGATCCAGCTATGTTGAAAGTTGCGATCGCACTGATTATGACTTGTCGCGGTATCCCTTGCATCTACTACGGTACTGAGCAATATCTCCATAATGACACCAACGGCGGTGATGATCCTTATAACCGTCCAATGATGGACAAGTGGGATACTGAAACAGAAATTTATCGCCTGATGCGCTTGTTAGCGGGTGTGCGTCGCTTAAATCCTGCGGTATCAATGGGTAGACATTGGCAACAATATATTACTGCTGATGTGTATTGCTATGTTCGCAAGTATCGGGATTCAATCTGTTTTGTGGCATTAAATCGTGGCGGTGCAACTACACTCTCTGAAGTAATGACTTGTCTACCAAATGGCGAACATACTTGCATTGTGACGCGCCGTAAATTTGAAGTAGTTGATGGGAAGATTTACAACTTAGAATTAGAAGAACGGGATGCGATCGTTTTGAGTCATGTCGGTGAACGAGTAAAAGCACAAACGATTGTACGGGCGCAACTCAACGGAGTTGAAACCCAACCAGGTGAGTGGGTGGTAGTAATTGGAGATTGTCCCGAACTAGGTAACTGGGATATTGCTAAAGGGTTTAAGTTGGAATATATCAATGACAGCACTTGGTTTGGTGAGATTCCCTTTAATGAAAGTGCTGGTAACTTGATTACTTATAAATATGCCATTTTGCGAGAAGGTACTTCACCGTTGCGAGAAAATATAGTTCCTCGTCGTTGGTATGTTGCTAGTGAAGGGACTGTTAAGTGGCGCGATATGTGGGCATCTGGTAGAGAGTCTTAGTTGAAGATGGGGGCGGAAGCGTCCCCATCTTTATATTTCAAATAATGCAAAATTTATAGCAACATGATTGCATGGGTAAGATAGAAAGATAATTGTGAGTGCTTTGCTAATCTGGACTACTGGCTTTTCGCTGTTTTTGACGTAACTAATATTTATTTTACTTAGCTTTTGTGTATTTAAACTAGAAAACAAAGTTAATCAACAGAGTGGATAATTAACAAATGTTGGAAGAATTTGAATATAGAGGAGAATGGTGGCTTCCCAATAACCCTGATAAGAAGGTATTCGGAACGCTAAAATTTACTCCTACTGATGGTACAGTATTAGACTTAATCAGTTCTTTTGTAGATAGCCCATTCGACAAAGAGTCATCAGAACATCATCTTATTCTAGGAAGACTATCAACCGAAGAGCATATTACTTTGCATAAATGTTTTTTGCATAAATCATCAGTAAGCCTTGCTGGTTTTGGAAGTTGTCAGTTCTATGTTGAAAAAATATTTATAGGCTTTCATTTTTGGGATGAATCTGATTTGAAATTTGAAAGTATATCGATAAATTACTCTTATTTAAATCAATGGTCGTTTATTAATTTACCTAAAATAGAATTTGCCCAAGAACAAGTAGCGATAAATTATAAAAGACTAGAGACAACACAGCCAGTTAAGATTAACGATGACTGGCAATTATCTATCGTGGTTTCTACATACCATCAATACGACACACTTCAACATATTAATATTAATCAACAAACTTATATAGTTATAGAGCCTAATGAAAAAAAGACTTTTGAAGAGTTTCAACCAGTTATAAAGCACATTCAGAACTTTTTAAGTCTTGCCACTAAAGAGCTAGTATATCCTTTAGTTATTAATGCAGCTAAGATTAAAACTGCTCCCATACCGCAGGAGGATAGAACTATAGGTGTAAGTATAATATATCAGCTTTCAATCACTCCAATTGTAATTAAGAAGTTAATGCCTTACCATATGCTTTTTACCTTGAGTCGAATTTCTAGTAACTTTCAGGAATATATTCAAAACTGGTTTAAAAGAAGAGATATATTGGAACCAATATATGAACTTTACTTTGGAACTTTGTATAATGAGAATATGTACCCACAACAAGCATTTCTAAACTTAGTTCAAGCATTAGAGGCATATCATAGAAAAAACGAAAAAATGACTAAATATGATTTGCCAGAGCAAGATCATCAAAAAAGGTTAGACGAAATTATTAGTAATGTTCCTCAAGAATACATAGAGTGGTTAAAGGTAAAACTTTCATATAGTAATGAAATTAATTTAAGACAACGTTTAAAAGAGATTTTAGAAATATGCTCAGAAGTTTTAAGCGACTTTACAAGCGAAGCTAATTTATTTAACAACAAGCGTAAAAAAAAGGATTTTATTTCTAAAGCTGTAAGTATTAGGAATTATTTAACTCATTATGATAATCATGGAAATGATGCTGTCAAGGAGCAAGCTTCTGATGTAAAAACGCTAATTTGGCTTAGTGAAAAGGTGAGAATAGTAATGGAAATATGTTTTTTGATTGAATTAGGCTTTGAATGCGAACAAATTAAAGATATATTTAGAAGTAGAACTGATAGAAAAATTATTGAGCTTATTTTATGTAATTAATTTACTCTCCCAATGAACCTAAATCGTGCATAACTTTATTAATTTTCCTCATCAGCGATTTGTAAAACTCTGTTATATACTGATTCAGCAATCCAAAAACCAGCTTGATTAATCAGAGAATCTAGCAAAGGTTTCACTAAAGAAATTAAGCCTTGGCTTTTCGCCTCAATCAAGATCCCTAAAATACCAGTAAATTTAAGATTTAATCTAGCAGCAACCCTTCGACCCTGATTTTCATCAATTAAAACTTGATCAGCTTTTAGTTCCAAAGCTAACGCAAGCGCCTCAGCTTCACCTAGATCCAATTCTGTTAGCAAAGCTTGAACTACTGCACGATTATTTACTTGACGGGTTTGAACCCAGTCAAAAGTTTGTACTTCGATTGCACCTGCTACTGGAAACTCAGGCTCGGTTAGTTCTTGATAGACCGCTTCAGGAATAATTACCGTCCCGTAAAGATGATGTAAAAGATCGAGTTGGGCGATCGCTGCTAAGTTATTGATAGGTGATGTATCACTGACAATAATCACAATCTACCCATCTCTCTGAGATTTTTAATGTCTTGTTCAAAATCTTCTACATCGTAGTGAACTGAGATTTGCCGACTGGCAAGTAAATGCTGGAACGCGATCCGATTCATTCCTGCCAATCGACTTGCTTGAGCTAATGTAAGTTTCTCTTTTTGAAAGAGCATGATTGCGATTTCCTGCTTCATCTCAGTTTCAGTCATGCGGGTTGAAGCTAAGACTTCATCTGGAATTGTGATACTCATTACTTAATTCCTTTATCTACTATTATTTTAAGTAATAATTTCTATCAATAAATTATGCGATCGCGTAGCAACTCCGCAGGAGTATCGCATCTACCATCACAAAGAGCGATCGCTTGCTAGTTAGTAGTCAAAGAAAAGTTAAAGTATAATTATTGTTACTCTCTGTCAATCAATCGGAGGATGAAGGGTGATTGTATTGTTAGCCGTCCGGGTTGCTGTCATGACTTCGGTTAAATCGACACAAGGCACAGAGATTCTTGTTCAGCCTTCTGTTATCTAAGAATGAGATTCAAGATTCCTCTGTGAGCCTTGTGAAAAACAAGTTGCCACATTGAGGAAACACAAGTGAATTTGGAACAATTAGGCTGGAGCGACTATTATGCTCGCAGCTTTGAACCTTATTGCCAACAAGGATTTACTGTTGGTCGAGTTGCTGTTGAATATAGGAATACCTACTTTCTTTACACTGCTCAGGGAGAGCTATCAGCAGAAGTAACAGGAAAACTGAGGTATCAGGCTACAGGCGCTCAAGATTTTCCTGTAGTCGGTGATTGGGTAGTTATCCAGATCAGAGAACCTGAAAAACGTGCCACAATCCACACTATCTTGCCTCGAAAAACTAAGTTCTCTCGCAAAATCGCTGGAAGTAAAACACAAGAGCAAATCGTCGCTACTAATATTGATACTGTTTTTTTAGTGTCAGGTTTAGATGGAGATTTCAACCCTAGACGCATTGAACGGTACTTAATTTTGGCTTGGGAAAGTGGCGCTAATCCCGTCATTATTCTGAACAAAGCAGATCTTTGTGAGGATATTGAACAACAAATTGCTCAAGTGGAAGCTATTGCGCTTGGTGTTCCTGTGATTGCGTTGAGTGCTTCTCACCAGCAAGGTTTAGCCGCACTAGAACCTTATTTGCAACCAGGAAAAACTGTTGCTTTACTGGGATCTTCTGGTGTAGGTAAGTCCACTCTCGCAAACCAGCTTAAAGGCGCAAACGTTCAAGCGGTTCAACCAGTAAGGCGAGGTGATGATCGAGGTAAACATACCACAACTCACAGAGAGTTAATTCTTTTGCCAAGTGGTGGTTTGATTATGGATACCCCAGGTATGCGGGAGATCCAGATTTGGGAAGGTAATCAAGGATTGCCAGAAACGTTTGCCGAGATTGAAACCTTAGCTCAAGACTGCCGTTTTCGGGATTGTCAGCACGACGATGAACCAGGTTGTGCAGTACAACAAGCTTTGGCAGAAAATCGGCTTGACTACGGGCGATTTTTCAATTATCAAAAGCTCCAAAAAGAACTCAACTATCTTGCTCGTAAACAAGATCAACGGGCGAATTTAGCTGAGAAAGAACGGTGGAAGAAGATTCACAAAGCTCTGCGGAACCATTACAAGCATTGATTTTATCAAGCTTTAATTAGGCGTTTTCATCTTAGGAGTGTTTGAATCAGTAGGGTGCGTTACGAATGCACCCTACTAATAAAAATAACGTTCGCGTAGCGATGACAAGAGGAGTATTGCACTCTCGACTAAATAAATTGCCATCCATAGCTACAATCGTCTTACAGAGAAATACCAAAATCTACTTCCATGTGCCAACTGCTAGGGATGAATTGCAATGTACCGACTGATATCTGCTTTTCATTTGAGGGATTTTCGGCGCGGGGAGGAAAAACTGATGAACATCAGGACGGTTGGGGAATTGCGTTTTTTGAAGGCGTGGGATGTCGCCTCTTTATAGATGAGAAATCGTCTTCCACTTCACCTATTGCAGATTTAGTGCGAAAGTACCCGATCAAGTCTACTAATGTAATTGCTCATATCCGCAAAGCTACATTTGGTGCTGTTGCATTAGAAAATTGTCACCCGTTTCAGCGAGAGTTATGGGGTAAATATTGGATATTTGCACACAACGGCGATTTACCGGATTTTTACCCAGAAAGTGCGGGGTTTTATCGTCCAGTTGGTCAAACTGATAGTGAACGGGCATTTTGTCTGATTCTCAATACTCTGCGCCAAAAATTTCCTGATGGTAAGCCACCTTTGGGAGAGCTTTATTCGACGTTAAAAGAAATTACAGATGCGATCGCACTTAAAGGTACTTTCAATTACCTGCTTTCCGATGGCGAACATCTTTTCGCCTACTGTTCCACCAAACTATGTTACGTCGTGCGAAAGGCTCCTTTTGCCGCAGCGCATTTAATTGATGCTGATATTACAGTTGATTTTCAGGAATTGACAACGCCGAGCGATCGCGTTGCAGTCATCGCTACACTTCCGTTAACTGATAACGAAGTTTGGACAATATTTCAACCAGGAGAATTAATAGTCTTTCAGGATGGATTGCCTATTAATCATTTTAGTTAAAATTATAGTATGAAATCTGATAAATTTTATGTTTGAAGCAATTATTTTTTTGCTCATCATTGGGCTAATAGTTACGGCAATATTAATCAATCCTGTATTAATCAAACAACGACGCAACAGAATAAAACGGCGCACATTTCCGCCCATGTGGAATGCCATTATTGAAAATAACCTACCCATTTACTACAGTCTTTATCCTGCTGAACGCAAGCGACTTCAGGGACACATTCAAGTATTTTTAGCAGAAAAACAATTTATTGGCTGTCAAGGATTACCGATAACAGAAGAAATGAAAGTAATTATTGCTGCTATTGCTTGTTTACTTTTGCTGAATGAGCGAGGTAATTACTTTTCAAAACTGCGATCAATTTTGGTTTACCCCAGTGCTTATTTTGTGAATGAAACTACTGCTATGGGCAATTATGTTGTTGAAGAAAAGCGCGTTGCCAGATTAGGAGAATCTTGGACAAATGACCAATTAGTATTATCTTGGGAACAGGTAAAACAAGATACTTCTCACTGGAAAGATGGGCATAATGTTGTGCTACATGAATTCGCCCATCAATTAGATCAAGAAGATGGAAAAGCTGAGGGTGTGCCTCTTTTGCAGAAAAACTCAGACTATCAAATTTGGTCGCAAGTTATGACAGAAGCATATCAACAACTGTGTAATGATGTGCAATTAGGTGTAAAGATTGTTTTAGATAGTTATGGTGCAACAAATCCCGCAGAATTTTTTGCCGTAGCTACAGAGACATTTTTTGAGAAACCGCAACAGTTATTGAAGAAGCATCCAGCACTTTATGAGCAGTTGCAAAGTTATTATCAATTAGATCCTGTGCAATGGGATTAAACTTTTTTACAAAATTAATAACTCGATTTTTGCCTGCACTTCTTCAATTACATCTTCTGGCACAGACTCAACAAATTGAACATTTCGAGCCTTCCAATCCAAGCATTTAATTTGGTCTGTAAGAATAACTCCAGAAGTTTTTAAATTAGAAGGTAAAAGCACTTCAAAAGGATACCCCTTCTGCTGCTTAGTAATAGGCATGAATAAAGCCAGGGAGGTTTTATTGTTATAAGCATGAGGCGAAATTACAAAAGCAGGTCTATGCCCCTTTTGCTCATGTCCTTTTGTTGGATCAAAGTCTAAATAAACAATATCTCCCCGACTAGGAATATAATAATTTGCTGGTACTACCAAACTTCATTCCCCACAGCTACTCCAGTATCAATTTCAGCATGGAGATTTTCTGGGGTGATTCCCTTAACAAGTTCGTCAAGTGAGTATCGCTTGCGGCTTCTAGGCTTCACTACCAAAGTTCCATCTACCACGCCAATATTTACTTTTGAACCTTCAGATACATGGATTTCTTTAGCTAAATTTTGAGGGATGCGAACAGCAAGACTGTTTCCCCACTTTGTAACAGTTGCAATCATAAGAAATTAATAAATGAGCGTGAAACAACTTTCACAAATATCGCGCCTACCGTAAAGTAGATACGATGTATCTACAATATAGCAGTTATTGCACTATTATTGCGCTCGCAATTATTTGTAGTTTCTAGAAAGAGAGATTAATACTACTACTGAACAGTGATTAGAACTGGCGGAACGGCTGAGTCATACTTCGTCTTCAACAGCGTCCCAGTTTATCTCATCCAGCATTTTCAATAGTAAATTGATAAATACGATGATTGTTCCCCCATTTTCTGGGCTAGGATCTATGATTCTGTGTGCATAGGGATTCCGAAAAACAGACATCATGCCTGCATACAGATCGCGATACGCTCGAAGCTTTTTATCATCAAGTTTGCCACTTAGCACTGAATTTTTACCACCAAAGATTGTATTTACGATGGTTTCACCAGTAGCATCTGGGTTGATAGATTCAGTTTTGCCAAGTTTTCTCAAACGCTCTTCCAAAACTACTGTTGCAGTACGTACAGCTTTATCCCAAGCTTTTGGATCATTTCCGCCCGAACTTAATGAGAAACGACATCTATCCCATAATTCGGGATCTAAATGTTTGATTTCATCCAGAGGGATCAAATAAGTGGTAGCAGAAAAGTTGGGGGAACTAAAGTTGGAGTCAACTGCTCCATAGGCTTGACTGGTTAAAGCGCATTTATATTGATTTGGATTGCTTTGATCGCATAAAAGAAAACCATGATTTTGCAAAGCATCAAGACTAGCCGTTTTTACATCAGGAACCTTTCCTTGATAACCTACTAAACTTGCACCATCATAAGACCAGATAAACCAAATTTCATCCTCCTCTAGTTTTCCAGCACGTACTTCTTTAAGTATCCACTGCAAGAGGTTTTTTTGAGTTTCAGTGAGATTTAGGATTTGCATACTTATTGTTAAGTTCTTTGTTTAAATCCCGTTAGCTAATTGCTAAGGTAGAAGAATAGCTTTTCCAATGGAATGTTAGCTTATTGGTAACTTACAATGCTCTTAAATCTTTGTAAACCAATTAGCATCAACTTCCACAGACTCAATCATTGTGATTTTGACACCAAGCTTTAACTCTTTTAATCGTTGAACTAACTGTTCACCATCAATCAAATCAATTGGGGGTGCGCCATCTCGCGTTGCTTCTTTAATAGCATCTCTGGTAAATGTGCCAGTTGTGATAAATAAACCTTTATCAGTTCGTCCCTGCATTGCCCCACGAAAGTCTCTAATTTGACTAGCCGTAACTGATCCTTGATAACGCTTGCATTGGAACAGAACATGAAAGCTCAAAAAACCACTTATACGGGCAATACCTACACTATCAATACCACCATCGCCAGATTTCCCTGTAACCTGTACCCAAGCATGGAATCAAATGTAGGGACTGAAGAGGAAGAGCCAGATCGTTTCATGTAAAAACTTTTGAGTCTGCTCAACCTACTTTAAGCCATCCAAACACCTGATTAACAGTTAAATCTAATTTAAGGGATTTTGGTATCGGCAGGCGATCGCTACCTGATAACTCTACAGGTTCTTGTCCTGGGATAAATGCAAAAATTAATCGCTCATCTGGATCGATTAACCATCCTAACTGAGTTCCATATTTAAGACAGTGCAAAATGTTACTAATGACTCTAATAGATTTCTGGTCAGGCGAGAGAATTTCTACTGTCCAATCAGGATATATTTCAAAGGCGTTAGGTACTTCCCCATTTGCTTCAAAAGGAATTCTATCCCAAATAAATACAGTAGCATCAGGGATAATAGAGCGATTACCAAAGGTACAACGCAATTCTGGAAAAACTAAGGCAATTTTTGGAGTTTCTGCAACTTGATTAACAGCATCACAAAATTTTAGTTGCAGACGTGAGTGTTTGCCTTGAGGCATAGGTTTTTGATAAATTCTACCGTCTATAAATTCACTGGCAGGCGTTGTTTCTGGCAGTTTGAGAAATTCTTCTAGGTTAAGGGATGAAGGAATTGCTGTTGTCATCGCCTTGAGTTAAGTGTTAATGCCTGTGTAACTAAATTTTAGCGTTTTGAAGTCATCAAAATAAACTTAGCTGCTGAGGTGGTTCTTTAATACAGTTCCAAGGCAAGGGCGGTACAGGTGCGCCACGTTGTTCAAGTAACTGTTGAAAGTTACGCGCTGTTTGTGGCGATCGCTCTTCTACGGGACAATGAACAAAGAAATAAATCCGTGTACCCTGCTGCAACCATTGATTTACTCTATTAACCCATTCTGCTAAAAATACTTGATTAATATCTGCTTCGGGATGACTGATAAAGCGAATTAAACTAAAAGGTGCTGTAATAACTGGTTGTAATGGTAGCTGAGGTTTGCGTCTTTCTGAGTTAATTTGTGGATCATCTGAAGCTGTATAAACTGGACGAGTATCTAATAAAACTTTTCCTACACCTAATTGTGTCAAAACAGTATTTAATTCCGTAGCATGAGGTTCTTGAAACCAACCAGGGTGTCTTACTTCCAAAGCTAAAGGTACTGCTTGATCATGCCATCCTTCTAGAAACGCAATTAAATCGGGGAATAATTTTGGATCGTAATGCGGTGGCAGTTGAGCAAAAACAACGCCAAGTTTATCCCCTAATTCCTGCATTTGTTCCAGAAACTTTAATGCACCTGTAAGGGAAGGTTGCAACAAACCATTATGAGTTAGCGATCGCGGTAACTTCAAACAAAATTTAAAATCTGCTGGTGTCTCTGCTGCCCAACGCTTGACAGTATTGCGATCGGGTATAGCATAAAAAGTTGTATTACCTTCAACAGCAGTAAAACGTTGGCTATAAAGACGCAAAAAATCTGCTGCGCGACTACCTGACGGATAAAAATCACCAAGCCAACCTTTATAAGCCCATACTGCACAACCAATAAGAAAATTCATCCTAGCTACTTAAATATTTTTACTAATGTCAATAATAGTTGTTCGCAACCAATGATACGCAGGATGATTTTCAGTGCTACGATGCCAACGTATAAATATAGAAAATCCTTCGGTTGATAGAGGTAAGGTAAGTACTTGTAAATCCTGAATATTGGCAAATGTTGCTGCTACTCTTTCTGCTAGGCTAGCAACTAAGTTAGTACGGGCAACAATAAATGGTACAACTAAAAAGTGGGGAACAGAAATCACAATGCGTCGCTGTAAGTTTTTAGCTGCTAAAAGTTCGTCTATACGACCAACCATATCTTCTTTAATAGATACTAGCAAATGCTCCGCAGCTAAATATTGTTCTAAATTAATCTGTTTTTTAATATTGGGATGGTTACTACGACAAACACAAACAAAATTTTCTTGAAAAATCAACTCTTCTGCGTGCCAAGCTATTTTTTCAGGAAATAAGCCGCAAGCAATTTGAATTTCGCCACTATCTAAAAGGGAGAGAAGTTTTTGGCGATCGCCTGAGCGAATTTGAATCTTAACATTCGGTGCGACAGTTTGCAGCTTTTCCATTAATGACGGCAATAAAGTAAATTCTGTGTAGTCCGTCATACCAATAGCAAAAATGCGATCGCTTGTACTTGCATCAAATACTTCTTCTCCCGATAAAGCAGTTTTAATTTGTTGTAAAGCTGGTTGAATTTGTTGCGCCAAGGCAATAGCTTTTGGTGTTGGTTGCAACCCTGTTGCAGTCCTAATAAATAAATCATCTTTAATTAAATTTCGTAAACGTGCTAAGGCATTACTCGTTGCTGGTTGACTTAACCCTAATCTTTCTCCCGCACGGGTAACATGGCGTTCATTCATCAAAGCATTGAAGACAACCAACAGGTTTAGGTCAATACCAGCTAAATTGATTTCGTGAATAATAGTCATACAAATAATCCATTGGACAAATGTATGTTAGGCGATCCACGATTAAAACAATAGACCTCTTGCATAAGTGCATAAAAACTGGCGCTGACATCTGCGATAAAGAAACCAAATTTATGATTTTTGCCAGAGGTTTAATCACCTTTAAAAAATTGGGTACGTCAAATGGGTAAACATATTCTGATGATCGTTGCTAATCCAGCAATTTCTAGTACATTAGGATGGTCAGTAGGATTTTGGGCAGCAGAATTAATTCATCCTTACGATGCCTTTATCAAATCAGGTTGCCAAGTTACTATCGCTAGTCCTAAAGGTGGCAAAGTAGAATTTGATGGTTTAAGCGATCCGCGCGATGCTTCTGGTTATTCCAAAGATGACAGCTTATCGCTGGAATACATTAATCAGCCAGAATTCATGCAACTATTGGAAAATACCCCATCTATTGCTGACCTTAACCATAATGATTTTGATGCGATCGTTGTTTGTGGTGGTCAGTCTCCGATGTTTACTTTCCGTGGCGATCAATCACTTGCAGATTTATTCGTAGAATTTTATGAGTCAGCTAAACCTAGTGCTGCCCTTTGTCACGGCACTTGTTTACTGCTAGAAACGAAATTATCTGACGATACCTATCTGATTCAAGGTAAAACTATGACTGGTTTTACCAATAGCGAAGAAGACTATGCAGATCAAGTTATCGGTCAAAAAGTAATGCCTTTCCGTATTGAAGACGAAGCTAAAAAATTAGGTGCAAACTTTTTAACAAAAGAACCCTTCGCTGCTTATGCTGTGCAAGACGGTAATCTAATTACAGGTCAACAACAAAACTCTGGTCACGAAACTGCGAAATTAGTATTACAAGCATTGGGATAATTATGAATATTACATTTATTGGTGTGGGTAACGTTGGTGGTGCGATCGCAGATAATTTACAAAAATTAGGATACAAAGTTACAATTGCTGCCCGCGATCCTCAGTCAAAATCTGTACAAGCAGCAGTTAGTCGGAATTCTGCATTGATTGTCCAGTCTCCAAAAGATGCAGTTAGTTCAGCAGATGTAGTTTTCCTTGCCACACCTTTTTCAGCTATTGAGTCTGCTTTAGCTGAAGTTAAAGGAGCTTTAGATAACAAAATTGTAGTCGATTGTACTAATCCTGTCGGTGCAAATTTATCTCATGGTTTAGAAAGTAAAATTTCCGGCGGTGAAAAAGTACAGCAAATTATACCGAATGCTCATGTCGTCAAAGCATTTACTATTTATGGATACGAAAATTTTGAAGATAGTAATTATCCTGGTTACGGCGATCTTAAACCAGCGATGTTAGTTGCTGGAAATAATCAATCAGCAAAAGAAACTGTAGCAGAACTTTGTCGCCAGATTGGTTGGGAACCTGTGGATATAGGAGACATATCTTTGAGTTTGCATCTCGAACATATGACACTGTTATGGATAAAAATGGCACGTGTTCAAGGGCGTGGTGCAGGATTTGTTTGGGCAATGTTGAATAGGTAGCTGAGATAATCCCCCAATACAGTTTTCCGGTATTTGCGGGGATTAAATACAATTTATATTGATCGGAAACGGGGGAATAGAGAAGAAAAAATATTATAATAATAATGATTGCTATAAAAGCTTGCAATGGATGTTTTAGTTCAAGAACTCGATACAAAACTGCGTCAATGGCAACCTGCGATCGCCAAACAAGTACGGCAATACCTTGCAGAAATTATTGAACTGGCAGACCAAGATGCACTCGATCTTCTTCGTTCTAGAAGTGTTGAGCAAGAAGTATTAGATTTAATTGATGAACCTTAAACCAGGTGAAGTTTGGCTAGTAGATTTAGGGCTTGCAGCCAAAATGCGTCCTGTTGTGATTGTGTCTCGTTATGATCCAACTCCCCCACGTGCATTGGTGATATATGTACCAGTCACTACACAAAATCGCGGTAGCGCGTACGAGGTGGCGCTACCTAAAGTGCCATTTTTGCATCAAGACTCTGTAGCCAATGTACAAGGTTTAGGCTCAATTCCTGCGGTGAGGCTTGAACGTAAACTGGGTGAATTGCCTGATAAAGTGATGTTCAAAATCAAACAAGCTTTGGTGTTTGCATTAGATTTGGAAGCAGAAGAACAACAAGATGATAGCGTGAATAAAGAAGATGATTCGTAGTCAAGAGCGATCGCATCACCGATAATCTCAACGCTATTTTAGTAATTTTCTTCAACACCTAACTTACTTCCGTTTTGCCTTCGCTGCCCTTGACTCAATAGTGAATGCTGGAATTTCTTGCAACTCAGTTTCACTGAGACTGTATTGTTCACAAACCAAACTTAAACGAGTACCAGAAGTTTTAACAGCATTAACAGAATGGGTTAAATCGCCCTGAAAATACACCAGTGTATTAACTTGTGGCTTAATCTGCCCAACTTGCTGTTTAGGAGAGCGTAATACTAATTCTCCCCCTTGCAGGTTTGACGGAACTTGCACATACAGCACACTCACAACTAGGGGAGGCTCAATAGTTTTACAATAAGACCGTAATGAGCGATCAATATGTGGATCAACGCGCGAACCCTCTTGGAGTACAAGAGGATTGAGGTAGAAAGCATTACAGTTAGGCTGTAATGCTTTGTCTATATAGGATTTGAAAAAGGGAAACCGCTTTTCTACTTCCGCAATTTGTGAACGTTGAAACACTACTGAAAAACCTTTAGTGCCAACGAAGTCACGATTTAGGTTATTGATTGCTAAATAAGAACACGCCAGAATCTCTCCTCGCAAGTCGTTGAGGTAACTGATGGGGAAGGCGTTGGGATGTTGGTAATAGTATTTCAAGGAATTTAACAGGTGTAGCGACAGTAGATCAATCCACAGGATTACATTATGCCTGAAAGCTAATAGTTATCCTTAATTTGAGAGTGAAGCTGTTATGGACGGGAAAAGCGCGTGGATCAGTTATTTAATATACATACTTTAATTGAAATCTTGCTGGGGATTAGTTTAAGTGCAGCATCAGGGTTTCGAGTTTTTGTGCCATTGCTGGCGCTGAGTACTGCTGCTGTATTTGGTCATATAGATTTGCCAACTAATTTTGATTGGATTGAAAACTCCCAAGCATTAGCTGTATTTGCTGTAGCCTCTGTATTAGAAATAGGAGGTTATTACATTCCTTTATTTGATCATCTTTTGGATGTGGCTGCAACACCTGCCTCTATCCTTGTAGGCACTATTGTCACAGCTTCGTTAGCCTCGGATATGAATCCTGTGGCGCAGTGGACATTGGCATTGGTAGCAGGCGGAGGTACTGCTGGTATTACTAAAGGGTTTATGAATCTATTCAGGGCAACTTCTACAGCAACTTCTGGTGGTTTAGGTAATCCTGTAGTAGCAACAATTGAGTTAGTCGCTGCGATCGCACTATCTCTACTAGCATTAACTTTACCTGTAGTTGCTGGCATTGCGGTTATTGGTCTGTTGGCGATCGCTATTTCTAAACTCTGGCAATTCTTCTCTCGCTTCCGTACCAATACACCAAACACTTTATCTCAATAGGTAGATAAATTTGCTAGTTATTTGCAGTAATCATTTTCTGCGGTAAACTACATAAGCGTTATGAATCAACAGAGCGATCGCATCAGTTCGTTTGCTCTGGAAGTCTCTACTGGCTGCATTTCAGCCATCCTCAATCAAAAGATTTAGTGCTATGTGTTAACCGTTAATTGGGTAATAAAAGCATAATTACTACTGTAATGAAATACTTCTTAATCATAGATGAGAGTATTACATTATTAATTGTAAAGTTTAGTTTAATAACGATCCGATCGGAAAAATTATAGTATTCTGATAGTAGAAGCTAACAAGCTGACCAAGTAAAAGTTAATTTTCCAGTCCCAATAAAAAAGGAGGTTCAACATAGTTTCCTCGATCAAATTATTGGCTCTAATAGCAAAAATTTCCAAACATATTCTTGATATTTCCTATTCTATTTAACAGGAAGATATGTAGCTGATACCTTAACCTTGCTTAAGTCTCAAAGAAAGCATTTAATCAGCACAGCTTCAAGAAAAATCAACCAATACTAGGAATTAATTCCAAGAAAATGTTTTGGATAAGTGAAGAGTCTAGTTCACAATCAACAGGAGGTTAAACATAGGTTCCTCAGTAGATTTGTTAGACAGAATTGCATCCAAATCCAAGCATAGTCTTGATGTTTCCTCTTTAACCAAATAGGGAGTAATAGTAGCTGATACATTTAAACTGACTCAATCCTTAAAGGAAATCTTTAATCAGCACAACTCCAATAAAAATCAACCAATTTAGGAAATAATTCCAATAGACTATTTTGGATAGAAGGAACTCTAGTTCATAATCAACAGGAGGTTAAACAATAGATTCCTCAGTAGATGTGTTAGAGCAAGTTCAAACAAAATCCAAGTACACTCTTGATATTTTCTCTTAAAATAAACAGGGAGCAATGTAGCTGGTAAGTTAGTTTAGGTCAATCCTCACAAAGGAAGCCTTTAATCAGCGCAACTCTAAGTAAACTCAAAACTTATTAGAGAATGATTTCAAGAGAATGGTTTGGATAGTGAATTGTTTAGTGATTAATCAACAGAAGTCTAAACCTAGATTTCTAGGTAAGCTAGTTTACATAAATAGCAACAGCATCCAAGCAGGTTATTAATATTTCCTCTTCTTCTAATAGCGAGTTCTGTAATTGATAATTGACTTGAATTAATTCTCCCCAAGTCTTTGATCGACACAACTCCAAATAAAGGCAACATGAATGAGGAAATAAATTAAAAATAACTGTTTTGGGTGCTGTTGTTGTTTAAATATTCAAAAGTTAGCTACTAAATCTATTATTTAGTGACTTACTCAATCACAGTAGGTAGGCAATATGCCCGCACTACTTACAGTAATTGGCATTTTTAGTTATAAATTTCGAGTTGAAATCCAATTTTTAATTTAGAATTAAAAACTTAACATCCAAAACTATTAGTGATGAAGTTTAGGGATTTGCTGCGGCAAAAGTATTGCATTGTGCAGGATCTCCGGTTTGAATGCCTTGCTTAAACCAACGGACTCGCTGTGCTGAACTACCATGTGTAAAAGAATCAGGAACAACCTGCCCACTTGACTGACTTTGCAAGCGATCGTCCCCAATACTACTAGCAGCATTAAGTGCTTCTTCCACATCTCCTGGTTCAAGAATTTGTCGTGTTTTATTAGCATTATTTGCCCAAATCCCAGCAAAACAATCTGCTTGTAACTCTAAGCGAACTGAAAGTTGATTTGCTTCTGTGCGACTAACTTGACGTTGGAGTGTCTGAACTTTTTTAGAAATTCCCATTAAATTTTGCACATGATGCCCAACTTCGTGAGCAACTACATACGCTTGGGCAAAGTCTCCAGGTGCGTTGTATTTATATTTCAAATCCTGATAGAAATTTAAGTCAATGTAAACCTTTTGATCGCGGGGGCAATAAAATGGCCCAACTGCTGAACTTGCAGAACCGCAAGCAGACTGTACTGCACGTGAAAAAATCACTAATTTGGGTTCGATATAGGTCTGTCCCATTTGCCGAAATAAGTTAGTCCAGGTATCTTCAGTATCTGCCAGGACGACTGAAACGAAATCAGCCATGCGATCGCTTGCACCATCTGGTCGTGTTTGAGGCGCTTGCTCAGAAGTGCGATCGCTCGGAACTTGTCCCTGCTGTAATATTACGCTGGGGTCGCCTCCCAGTAAAGTAACAATCAGCGCCAGAACAAGTGTCCCTATTCCACCCCCCACGACAGGAGCCGAAATTCCACCAGATCCGCGCCTATCCTCAACATTACTGCTTCTACGACCTAATTCCCAGCGCATAACTTTAAGTCTCCAACTACTCAATCTGGCAGAAGTTAGCCAGGTGATATCCTACCCAAGCTATACTTTCCGCAGTCCACCAAAATAGTAGTTAATTTATTCCCGTAATACCTCTGTCAGAGGGACAGCAAGCGTTTGATTAATCGTCCTACTTAGGGAAGGCTATCAATAGATTTCTCGCATAAGTCGAATTTTAGGAAATTAACCACAGATATCCACAGATGATTTTTGCTCATTAGTCTAATGAAGTTAGCAATTAACGAAACAAGCGATCGCATATTAAATCCTCTTTTCCACGAAAGCACGAATTTCATCACGACTCAGTTCAATTGGATTATTACGGTTGTGAGTATGGTCAAGAATTTTATTCAAATCATCAGATTGAATGCCGTAATCTCCCAATTTTGGCAAGTTTAATTGTTCTGTCCACTCGTCTAAAATTGCTAGAAGTGCGTCGCAGTAATACACATCCGATTTACCGGATTCTTTACATAAAAGTTGTCCTAAATGCGCCATCTTTGCAACGGCTGGATTATCAGGTTGACGAAGTTGCAACGCTTGCCAATTAGCGCGAACTGCTGCCGCCATTAACGTACCGCAGATCACTCCATGTGGAATTGGGAAAAATCCGCCGATGGGAGATGCTAAACCATGCACAACTCCTAATCCGGCATTTGCTAAAGCAATTCCAGAACAAAGGGAGGCGTAAGCCATACCTTCGCGCACGGGTATATCTTCTGCACCTTCACCACAAGCTAACAAAAGATTATTTGCGATCGCTTCTAATCCACTTAGGGCGATCGCATCACTTAGCGGCGAAGCAGTCGGTGATAAGTAGGGTTCCAGCAGTTGCGTAAAAGCATCCATTCCGCAAGCGGCGGTAATGTGACGCGGACAAGAAGTTAACAACTTGCCATCAACAATCACAGCATCAGGAATAAAATTATCGTGGCGCAAAGATTTTTTATAACCGTTTTCCCCTACTTCGCTAATCACGGCATTTTTGGTAACTTCTCCCCCAGTACCAGAAGTTGTCGGGATGGCAATATAAGGAACTTTCACCCCACTATGGGGAATATTGCGTCCTACACCTTCTAAATGATCAAAAATGGAATTATTGTGAGGTAGCATTGCCGCGATCGCTTTACCTGCATCGATCGCACTACCGCCACCAATACCCACAACTACATCGATTGCATATTGACGATATTCAGCACAAATGCGATCAATTTCTGATGTCGTCGGTTCTCCTGCACAGATAACTCGGTGGTGAGTAATACTAGATTCTGATAACTTTGATGCGATCGCATCAAGTTGACCAGAACATTCTAGAGATTTTCCACCCGTCACCAATAAAACTGTTTTACCGTTAAACTCACGAATCAGCTTTGGTAACTGTTGTAACTTCCCAGTTCCAAAGTGAATCGGCGGAACCTTAGCGAAGAAAAAAGCAGCGATAACCATTGATAAAAATTAGTTAAGGAGCAATGACACTGTAGGGAATACCTTTACGAGGTTCAGCCATCCAAGGTGCTACTGTATCCCGCCAAGTTAAGTAATGCTCAGTTTGCTTGTGTGCTGCGGCTCCCTCATTAGATTGATATGCTTCGTACAAAATAAACTTGCTGGGATCTTCTTGATCTTGCAAAATATCAAAACGCATATTATCCGGTTCTTTAATCGAATTTTCATGGTTGATTTTAGTTGCTTTAATAAAGTCTTCTATGTGTTCCTGTTTAACCCAAACGTGAACGCAGGTAACAACCATTCAACTCCTCCCTTAATTTGTGATGCCAGTTATTTTAGCTAATTGACGGATACTCTTAGGGAATTGAATTTTTGATCTTTCCCTAAACGCCTCGTCTAGTAGGAAAAAAGTTTTAAAATTCTCCCTTGCCTATCCCCGTTTTAACGTAAAAAATATCAGACCTAAACTTTACCCATTAGGTTTTAACGGGTAGAGTCTACGATTTTACGTTTAATTAGATTGAGATATTTATCCTGATAAACGTATTAGCATAAAAATCTTAGTAACAAAAATTAACTACTGTAGCTTAAATCCCTTAGCTGCTAATTGCTGGCGCAGACTTTGAATGATTACGTAATCAAGAGTATTCTCACCACGAGTAGCATTAAGTTCGCGTTGTTTTTCAACATATTGACTACGCTTTTGAGATAAATCACGGATTGTTTCTTTAATAGCCTCTCTTTCCTTTTTTTTGGCAGCTATATATTCTTGCTTTTGAGCTAAAGTCATACCCTGCATAACTTTCGGCAAAGCCTCATTTGATAAATTATCAAGGGTAACTCCTCCCTGAGCGAGAGCATCAATTAAGTCCCAGGAAGCATTGTTATAATATGGAGAAGCTTTAGAACCACCGCGCGTAACCACATTTACGCCGGAATTACTATCTTCAACAGCCTGGCGTTGTTGTCCAACCTCTCCTTCTGCACCATAAGGAATGTAGGTTTCATTGAGTTTAGTATTCAAAGTAGCAATTTGCTCGTCGTAAGGCGACTTAACAAATTCAATTTTTTTGTCTTGGTTAATATTAAAGTTGCTACCCTTCCCTAAATTAGCTCCTGAAACCCAAAGTTGTCGCTCTTCACTTTCTGCTGAATCGCAATAGATCGTATTAATTAAGGTATCTTTATTAACAGCCATTTTAACAGCTTCACTCCACAGTACAGGGCCTTGATCGAAGGGTTCATTCCCTGCAATAAAAACAACGCGAAAATCTTCCTTATCCTTACTCCAATTTAATTCTTGTACAGCAGAGCGAATTACCCAACCAGCATACTCTTGACCGCCTTTGGTTTTAATACTAAATAATTTTTCGGAAACCTGATCTAATTCAGGAGTAAAATTAGTAAGGAGTCTCACAAAACCTTCAGAAGAAGGTAAAGTATCATTTCCATAATGGTATAAAGCAACTTCTAATTGTGGTACTTCGCCATTTTTAGTTACTTTAGTTAAATAATTAACAATTTGCCAAATTTGAGTACGAGTTTGATCAATTAGTCCATCCATGCTATTACTAGAGTCTATCAAAATGGCAATTTGAATCTTAGCTTTAGCATAAGCTTTCGTGGGAAAACATAATATGCTTAAGGCTAGAGTGGTAGCGAATAAAATGCGAGTAAGTTTCAGCATGGCTTTTCAGATTTTTTTATTAAACAGGATTTTCTGCTAATCTAAATTTAATTTATCCGCTATATATTAATTACTCTGTATTAATAACAAAACTTAAAACTTAAGCAGTTGTAATAAGGCTCCCTGCTCATTCGCTCACTATTATCAATTTAGAGATGGCAATCGCCGAAGTGGGATTTGCACCTCTTAGTGTTACAGAAAATAATTGTTTGATTGCAGTTGCATTGCGATATGATTTGGCACAACACATTACAGATGCCCGCATACTGAGTTAGCAATAAACTGTGATATCTTCACCGCATTTATCCACCAGATAACACAAAGACTGGAAGCGAAGACTAACCAGTTGTTCGTATAACGGGTTTAGCTTGCATAGTGGTGGAATGTGAAAAACGTTGTAACCAAATATTTTGATATCTCGTTCAAAAGGACATTGCGCCGGAATAAGTCTGCAAAGCAACTGAGCTATTTTCGGGTCATTAATTTCTATGTTTTCCAACCACTGACGTACAGGATGCAGTAGGTCAGTACTATAACTGCTGTTCGTTAAACTAATCATCTGTTTAATCTCGTCTTACTATCTTCTCTAGTTTTTACTAGGTTTAACAAGAGCAGAATATGCAATCAGAGGCAAATTAATTACTTAAAAGTAATTTAAGGATGGATGTAGAGAGAGAATTTGCGGGGAATGGGTTACACCAGTTCCTTTCTCTGATAATCTCTAAGAGACCTTTACCAACTTGCATCCAAAAAGATAATTAAATCACAGGATTTGTGGAGATGAGTCACTTACTCCTCATTCCATAACTCTGATAAATGCGTTAATTTTATCAATGCAGTTTAGAGTTAATTACCTGAATGATGGTGCATCTATGAGTGACGCGAAGCTGTGTTCGGGAAATTTGTTGCTGGGCATGAATCTATGCGTAGCTTGGTACTATGGTAACTTTCTTTGGGCAAATGCCTTCTTTATATAAAGCCACTTGCAATTGATTCATGTTATTAAAAATCCGTCGCAGCAGACGAGTACACAGCTTATCTAAAGACTTTTATCACCCAAGCAAATGGTTTGCTTGGCTAGTGCCGATTTTAGCAATCATACTCTGGATGGGCTATAAGGAAATTAAAAGTTATTTTGTACAACCTCAAGTAATTTTCGTTTTAGGTGGGGAACCATTGCGAGAGCAATTTGCTGCTAAATTTGCTCGTCAGCACCCCAATTTACCAATTTGGGTTTCTGGAGGTACACCAGAGGGATATGCCAAAAAAGTCTTTACTAAAGCTGGGATTAACTGGAAGCGTGTACACCTAGACTATCAAGCTGTAGATACTGTAACTAACTTCACTACTGTTGTAGAGCAATTCCAAGCTAAAGGAATTAACAGCGTTTACTTAATTACCTCTGACGATCATATGCTACGCGCTCGGATTATAGGTGAAGTTGTTTTTGGTAGTAGAGGAATTAATATTCAACCAGTATCAATCGCTACAGGGCGATCGCCTGAATCTGTTGATAAATCTTTGCGTGATGGAGCCAGAGCAATTCTGTGGTTGGCTACTGGCTATACTGGTGCTACGATTGCTCGTCAGTTAAAACAGCCTAAAAATTAAGCTGAAATTTCCTGAACTAGCACATAAGGTTGCACAATTAAAGCATTAAATCGTTTTGCGCGATCGCTATTCCACGCTGCCATTTGTGCTACTGATGGTTTAGCGATTAGTTGTTCTTCTATCCAATGTTGTATCGAAGTAGCATTATCATTAGCGATCGCTACACCAACATCTATTAAGTCTAAACCCTTAGAAACAACTACCACTACCTCACGCTGTACGTGCGGCTTCAGCCAATCCCACTCAGCTTGATCAACTGCTTCTGATAATTCTGCTCTTAAATCCGACATTTTCTTAAATTAATCTTTGATTTCAGCCTATATAAATTTTTATATCTATATGTCTCACACTTATATTTAAATTACTTATGCCTCTGCCTTCATTTCATCAATTTCAAACAAGCTTACAATCACCCCAGTAATTGGAATAGCAATAAAAACTCCTAACAAACCTGCTACTTTAGCGCCTACTAATAAAGCAAAAAATACCACTACAGGGTTAATATTCAGCGAAGTTTGCATAATTCTAGGAGCAATAAAATTATCTTGAACTTGCTGAATAATAATACAAGCTATCAACACTGTAATTGCTAACCAAACCTTTTGAGATAAAACTATTAAAAATATTATTCCCACTCCTAAAGTTGCACCTATACCTGGAATAACATCAAACACCCCCGCAATTACCGCTAACAATAATGGAAACGGTACTCGCAAGATTAAAAAGACCACAAATGTTGTTGTAGTCAGAAACAGGCACAAAAGCATCTGACCTCGGAAAAAACCTAAAAAATTTCGTTTAATTAAATAATTAAATCTTTTTTGTAAGCGCTGAGGAATCATCTTCAAAATCAATATCCACAGTCGTTCTCCATCCAACAACATAAACAAAGCAACAACTGCAATTAAAATTAAATTTAAGAAATTAGCAAAAAATATCTGTAAAGTTGCCAAGCTATAACCAATTCCTACGCCCAAACCTGCTACAACTTGATCTCGCCATTGCTCCGGTGTCGCTGTCAAATTCACCCTAATATTACGAGCTTGCAGAAAATTTTCTAATCTTTCTATAACTGGTACTAAAGAATTGATAAAATTTGTTAAACTTTCAACTAATTGTTGACCTTGCGAAATAACCGTTATACCTACTGAAAGTGTTAAACCAATTATCATAGCCATACCGAGTAAGTACACCAAGGCAACAGCTAATCCATGCGGTAAATAACGATTGAGCCAGCGTACAGGATAACTTAGTAAAAAAGCTAAAATCGCTGCAAAGGTAAAAATAACAATAACTGCTTGAAAATAATCTAAAAGTTGCACTAGCGCCCAACCACAGGCAAATAGTAGCAAGAATCTAATCAACGTTGAGTTGTTGAGACGATCCAAAATATAATCTGTTGGTCGCTCATTCATAAGTTAATAAACATTTAAGTTGCATATTTTTATAATGATGAAACAGTCAAATCTAGATGCAAAAAGCTACATCTAAGTTAACGTCCCAAATCGTGCATGGCATTAATCACCTCTGCACATTTTTGAGTTACCGCCTCTAATTCATCACGTTTACTTGATTGCGGGGCAGGAATTAACTCACCAATCCTGACTGTAATTGGCACTTTCTGCGGGATGGCAGAACCTTTTTTCAGAACTTTCTCAGTTCCCCATAAACTAACTGGTAACAAAGGCGCATTAGCTTTTGCAGCAATCATCGCAGCGCCCAACTTAGGAGAGTAAATCCGCGCATCTGGCGTGCGAGTTCCTTCTAAAAATATTCCTGCTGCCCACCCAGCTTCTATAGAAGCTAGTGCTGCACGAATGGCACTGCGATCGCCAGATCCCCTTTTCACTGGATAAGCACCGTAAAGCGTAATTGCTTGCTTTAAAATCGGAACTTCAAATAGTTCTTCTTTTGCCATATAAGCCACTGGACGACCCACATAACTAGCTAAAATTGGTGGGTCGAAGTCACTAGCATGATTGCTAACTACTACCAGTGGCCCTTCCATTGGCACATTTTCCGTCCCATAAACTTGCCCGTTAAAATAAACGCGCAATGTCGGCATGATAATTGACCACTTAAAAGCGCGGTACAACATCAAGCTGACAAAAGGTTCCCGACTTCTACTAGATTTAAGAGTTTGCTGCATAACTGGTGGCAAGCTGTAAATCAGCAGCGCTACTAACGTTTTCCAAGCCGATCTCAGGGTGAGAGCGTTTAATCAAGCCAGTTAATACCTTACCAGGCCCAATTTCTACGACTTTACTAATATTTTCCACTGGCAATTGCTGACAAATTTCTCGCCAACGAACAGAACCCGTCATCTGACGTTTAATTTGTTCCTTCAAAACGTCACCATCTACAGCAGGTATAGGTTCTACATTAGAAAGTACTGGCACTTGAGCGTCTGCGAATGGCACAGATGCCAACAAGTTCTCATACTCGGCGGCGGCTGTTGCCATAAACGGAGAGTGAAAAGCCCCTGATACGTTTAAAATTACAGAACGCTTGGGCTTTAGTTGAGCGATTACTGCTTGTGTAGCTTCTGGTGTGCCAGAAATAACAACTTGACCATCACTATTGTCATTAGCTAACACTACATCAGGTGATTGTGCAATCGCATTTTCTAACTTTTCTCTGTCAAACCGCATCACGGCGATCATCATTCCGCCGGTAACTTGATCCATTAATTCTGCTCGCTGCTTAACTAAGCGTAAGCCAGACTCAAAATCAAACACACCAGCAGCATATAAAGCCACATACTCTCCCAAACTGTGACCAGCAACTAAGTCGGGCTGATGACCTTGCTGCCGCATCAAATCAACTAGAATACTTTCTACAACATAAAGGCAAGGCTGCGTATAAAGAGTGCGTGATAACTTTTCCTCTGCTTGACAAATTTCTGGTATAGACCAGCCTAAAATTTCCTCAGCTTGCTTAAACTTAATTTTTGCTACCGATAAGTCTAGCAAGTCGATTCCCATTCCAATCGCCTGAGAACCTTGCCCAGGAAATACCCATGCAGTTTTAGTCATTGGTCATCCGTAATTAATTATTGGTTATTGTTTAAAAAAAATTGCTCAATCTGAAATTTTCTAACAAATTTCCCCAATTAAAACACTAGCTAACAAGAAGTAAACAGTTAATAATTTAAACGCAGTTGCGTTTAAAATCCTAATTTACTCCCCACTCCTCACTCCTCACTCCGCGCTGAATTGCACTCCTCACCCCACACTCCGCGCCGCTACGCTAACACTCTTCACTCCTGCCCCATTTAAAAATGGCTGCGCCCCAACTTAGTCCAGCACCAAAACCGGAAGCGGCAATTATATCTCCAGGTTGAATTTTACCTTCCCGCACTGCTTCATCAATAGCGATGGGAATAGAGGCAGCAGAAGTATTGCCATAAAGGGCAAGATTACTGATTACCTTGTGGTTAGGTATTTTCATGCGTTGAGCAACTGCATCAAGAATTCGTTGATTAGCTTGATGTAACACTAACCAGTCGATTTGGTCAACAGTAATTTCAGCCCTAAATAAAACTTTTTCAATTACTTCTGGGACTTTCTGAACAGCGAAACGATAAACTTCTTTGCCGTTCATCGTAATTGGCTGATAAGTGCCATGACCGATAGCAACGCCATCAAGTAAATCTTTGGATTGTGCTGAGTATGCTAGGTTAAGGCAATTATTTTGAGTGCCATCACTACGCAGTTCAAATCCTAACAAGCGATCGCTTTCATTCGCCTGTAACACGACAGCACCAGCACCATCCCCAAATAAGACACAAGTACCCCGATCTGACCAATCTACCCAACGCGACAGAATATCTGCACCAATGAGCAGAACGTTTTGATAAACGCCAGTGCGAATATATTGAGCAGCAGTAACCAATCCAAAGACAAAGCCGGAACAAGCAGCAGTTAAATCAAATGCTACGGCTCTGTGTGCGCCCAATTCTCCTTGAATTTTACAGGCAGTACCAAACAAATCATCTGTTGTGGAAGTAGCCAAAATGATCAGATCTAAATCACTTGGTGTAATTCCAGCCATAGCGATCGCTTTTTGAGCAGCAACAGATGCCAGAGCAGTTAAAGACTCTTGGTTTGTTGCCAGTCGTCGCTGCCTAATCCCTGTGCGTGTGCTAATCCACTCATCGGATGTATCAACAACCTGCGTCAGCTTCTGATTCTCAACAATCTGTGCTGGCGCAGCCGAGCCACTTCCTATAATGGCAATACCTACCCCTGATGGTTTCAACATTAATCTCCGTCAGTTGCTTGGGCAGCAGCGATTCTTGTCTGTGACTGAATTCGCTCTAAAACTTCGTTATCTACAGCTTCTTTAGCAATCCGAATTGCATTAAAAATTGATGGCGCTTGAGAACTACCATGAGTAATAATACAAATACCTTCAACTCCCAACAGTAAAGCACCGCCATGTTCGGCGTGGTCAAACCGTTGTTTAATTCGCTCCAAATTAGGTTTTAACAAAGCTGTACCAACCTTGCCGTGTAGTCCTTTTGGTAACTCTTCCTTCAGGATTTGTACCATTACACCGCCAACTGCTTCAGCAAATTTCAGCAATATATTACCTACAAAGCCATCGCAGACAATTACATCAAATTGCCCTGAAAGTACATCCCGCCCTTCAGCATTACCGATAAAAGTAATATTGGGGTTTTCCTCCAGCTTTTGGTGTGTACGAAGAGCCGCATCGTTACCTTTGGAAGGTTCTTCACCAATATTGAGCAATCCTACTTTCGGAGTATCAACACCCAGCACATACTGGCTGTAAATTGACCCCATGAGAGCAAATTGTTCTAAAAACTTGGGACGGCAGTCTACATTCGCGCCGACATCAAGTATTAGCACCGACTTACTCGGTACGATTGTTGGCAATACCGCGCCAATTGCTGGTCGATCAATTCCTGGTAATCTACCTAGTCGCAGGAGGGCTGCTGCCATTGCTGCTCCCGAATGTCCTGCTGAAACTACGGCATCTGCCTGCTTTTTCTTTACCAGTTGCATTGCCACATTAATCGAAGCCTTTGGCTTACGCCTTAAAGCACTTAAAGGCTCCTCATCCATCTCAATTGTCCCCTCAGCAGGAACAATTTCTATGTGATGAGAACTGTTATGTTGTTTGAGTGAGGCTTCAATTTGTTGGGGGTCTCCAACCAACAAAACCTCAACATCCAGTTCTTCCTGAGCCCTAATCGCTCCAGCAACGATTTCGGCAGGGGCGTGATCCCCACCCATAGCGTCAATTGCGATTCTTGCGCGAGTTGATGCCATTGATCAAAGTTATAGAAACATTACAAATTCTACCAGAAGCTTCTGAGATAATTACCTATTCTTAGTCAGTTATTAGCTAATTAAGTTGGGCATAGCTGCTTAAATTAAAAGAAGTTTGAATCTGCAACAAATTTATTTTGACGACTTTACTCGGAATTCTTCTTTAAAGCCATGCTGCAACTGTTTAGCTCTGGATTACTTTCTCTCTGGCTGGAAAATGCGGGGCTGAATGCCAAGATAAATCCCTTAACCTTACTTACTTGGCAAGGTGTTCCTGTATTTATGCTACCAAAAGCTACCGAGCCAAGTGTAGAAAATACCCTGCGGCAATATCTACAGCAATTGGCAGCACAAGGAATGCTGACAGCAAATCAAGGTATTTGGATTCAATCAGGGTCAACATTGTTGATTAACCATCAGGGGACAGTACCGCTTCCAGCAGCTTCTTTGACAAAAACTGCGACAACTTTAGCTTCTTTGGAAACCTGGGGAACAAAACATCAATTTGAAACTTTAATTAGTGCTACAGGCCCGATTAATAATGGGGTTCTTCAAGGGGATTTAGTAATTACTGGCTTTGGCGATCCTTTTTTTGTGTGGGAAGAAGCGATCGCACTTGGTAATTCTCTCAATCAAATGGGTATCCGACAGGTGACTGGTAAGTTGGTCATCAGTGGTAATTTTTATATGAACTACAAGTTCAACCCACAAGAATCTGGTCAATTACTTCAGCTAGCTTTAAACAGTAGTATTTGGACTCCCCTAATTACCAGCCAATACTTGCAAATGCGAAGAGGTACAGCTAAACCTCAAGTGGTAATTAGTGGCGGTGTTGAAGTAGCTACTTTACCAAATCCTTATCAAGTATTACTGCTGCGTCATCGCTCAATGACGTTAATTCAGATTTTGAAACAAATGAATATTTACAGTAATAATGAAATGGCTGAGATGCTGGCGCAATTGCTAGGGGGTCATCAAGCAGTTATGCAAATCGCCGCTAGAGCAGCTAATTTTCCTCCAGAGGAAATTCAACTGGTAAACGGTTCAGGGTTAGGGATGGAAAATCGCATTTCCGCCCGTGCTGCTTCCAATATGTTTATGACAATTCAACGCTATTTGCAACCACAAAATTTGACACTTGCTGATATCTTTCCGGTTTCCGGTCGCGATCGCAAAGGTACGATGGAAACGCGGCATATTCCCACAGGCACAATTGTAAAAACTGGTACACTCAATGAAGTCAGCGCCTTAGCTGGAGTAATGCCAACACGCGAACGCAGTTTAGTGTGGTTTACCATCATCAATCGTGGCACTGATATTTCCCGATTGCGATCGCAGCAAGATCAACTGCTACAACAACTATTACAACGGTGGGAAAAGCCGTTAGAAATACCACTGGCGATCGCGCCTAGAACTGATACCGCTAACGCCTCTAAATACCTTGGCGATCCTCGTCGTAATGAGATAGCTACCACAACAGCCACTCGTGAACAATAATTGTTAATTGATAATTGTTAAGGAATAATCTCCGTAACTACTCTGCTACCCCTACTACCTGTTACGACAAAGGTTTGATCTTGTAGTCTTCCCAGTCCCGACGAACCTGCCAAACTCAAAGGCGGATTTACCTGTTGATAAACTACATTACCCTGCGCCGTAATCAACTGATTAGCAAACTCCCATTTAAGCTGATTAGTTTTTAGTTTTGCTTGATTTCGTGTAGCAACACCTTGAACATTCCCAGTTAAAAAAGCTACTTTTTGTTGCAAATCAACTTGACCTTGGCTGCCATTAATTCTCACTTGTTCCTGTGAATGCCAAATACTCACAGGTTGATCCGCTACTACCATTTGGCTATTTAAATTCCAAGTTACTGAATTGCTATTTACCTTAACTGGAGGGTCTAGAGAAGTTAATTCTACATTTTGCTTCAGCTTCGCTATCTTTGTTTTAAAATTTACCTCAGAATTGTTACCGATAACAGAGCTAGTTACCTGATTACCTTGATAGCGGTCAATTTTGATTTGTTTATCCCCAATTACTTTCTGCTGCGAAACTTGCCAAATAAGATGTTCAGTTCTCATTTGCAAAGATGGATCTTTTGCAGTTGCTACAATCTGACCAAATAATTCCATTCGCTGTGTGCGACTAGAATAACGTGCTTCCTTTGCTGATGCTTGTAGCTGTGGATGGCTACCAGTTAAATTATTGCGAATAATTAATAAATCTTCTTTAGGTCGCCACTCTAACTCTTGACCTTTTAAGACCAAACCATTGCGAATTTCGGTAGCAACAATTTGACCTTTTAAAAATACTTTTTGACCATCCTGCTGAATTTCTCCCTCAGTCGCACTAACCCGCAAGACTAATTTACCATCTTGGAACAAGTCACCAGTAGGATTTTCTACACGTGCTGTTTTCTGATTTTGAGTGTATACTCCCCGTTTTGCTTTCACTTTCCACAAGGGACGACCATTCTCATCCGCTTGCTCTAAGGTGACATTATTAAATTCTAGACTGCCCTCAATTTTTGTTTGCTGCTCATTCTCTGGTGGTGCTTTCTGGTCTGTGGTATTTTTTCTACCACAAGCACTTACACCTAACAGCAGCAAGACTATTAAACTCAAAAGAAAAAGGTGTCGGGTATTGAGTTTTCGGCTGCCCAAATACTTTACTCCCGATACCCTAGAATTAGAGCTAACTATAGATTTATACAATTGGTCACTAGATTGGTTCTGGATCATCTATAAGGCCAAAGCCAGATAGTGGACGGTAAGTATAGTTGTGTCGGGGTGTCTTTTGAATATCTTCTTTGATATTGTCAAGATCAATATACCGATCAGCAACATTAATTAAACTATCGCTAGTCATGGAACGTAGACTGACTACCTCGACACGCACACCGCGATAACTCACAGCATCTACAGCGTAGGCTAAGTCTCCATCGCCACTAACTAGAACTGCTGTGTCATAAGCGCCTACAAGCGCCATCATATCCACAGCAATTTCAACATCCAAATTTGCCTTTTTAGAACCATCTGGTAACTGTACTAAGTCTTTAGCAATTACCCGATAGCCGTTGCGACGCATCCATAGCAAAAATCCTTGCTGTTTTTCGTTGGTGCGGTCAACGCCAGTATAAAAGAATGAGCGTAGCAGTCTTGAACCTGCGGTCAGACGACAAAGCAACTTAGTATAATCAATTTCAATTCCTAGTTGCAGTGCAGCATAAAAAAGATTTGAGCCATCAATAAAAATTGCTACGCGACCACGATTTACTAAAACTTGTTCTGGTGTAAATACAGAATCACTACTGACATTATCCAACATCATTGTTATACCTCGGTTTTATCAAAAAAATTATGCCTCCTTTCTCCTGTGACTACTTTGGGGTGACTATAACCTCTGGTAATTACGACGACAAAACTACTTAAGGCAGTTCCAGTCGTGCAAATACGGGTTGAGGTTCGCCTAATTGTTGATTAGCCGGAAGTGTTCCCCAGGTTGTATGGGTAGAAAAGATTGTGGCATCGTTTATCAAATTTTTGTCGTTAAAGTTAATTGCAAAGCCCAACTGTTGGTAGATTTCAGTGCATATTTCAGGAATAATTGGTGATAAAAGGTAAGCTGATAGTCTAACTGATTCTAAAACGCTATACAAGATTTGCTCGACAGCTTGCTGTTGTCCTTGTTTGTATAATGCCCAAGGAGCCTGCTCATCTATCAACTTATTACTAGCACGAATTAAAGTTAAAATTGCTTCACAACCAGAGGTAAAAGCTAGATTTTCGTAAGATTGAGTTACGCGATCGCCTAAGCTAATACCAATTTTTTTCAGTGGTTGCTCTGCTGCAATATCTTCACCCGAACAATTGGGAACTATACCATTGCAGTACTTCTGCACCATTTTCAATGTGCGGTTGAGCAAGTTGCCTAAGTCATTGGCTAAGTCTGCATTAACAATATGGACAAACCTCGTTTCATTAAAATCTCCATCTTGTCCAAATTCAATCTCCTTAAGAAAGTAATAACGAATTGCTTCAGCGCCGTATCGTTCAATTAGATCCAATGGATCAATTGTATTACCAACAGTCTTACTAATTTTTTGACCATTTTTAGTTAAGAAGCCATGCCCAATAATATGATCTGGTAGCGGCAAATTAGCTGATAGCAACATTGCTGGCCAATAAACTGAATGGAAACGCAATATATCTTTACCAATCAGGTGTATATTAATCGGCCACCACTTAGATAAAGCATTGTCTAAGGTAGGTTCACTATCTGGTTCTAGTAACGCTGTCACATATGCTAATAAGGCATCGAACCAAACATAAATTGTGTGGCTGGGATCAACTGGTATAGGGAAGCCCCAATCTAAATTTACCCGCGAAATTGAAAAATCTTGCAGCCCTTGTTTAACAAAGTTCAATACTTCATTGCGACGAGTTACTGGTTGGATAAAGTCTGGTCGCTCTTGATACAAGGATTCTAGTTGAGTTTGATATTTAGATAGCCGGAAAAAATAGTTTTGCTCGTCGCGCCACTCGGCTGCTTTATTGGGGTGAAGTGGACAACGATGTTGATCTAAAAGATCGCGTTCTTCTTTAAATTCTTCACAAGCAACGCAATACCAACCTGTTTGTTGCCCCAGGTAAATGTCGCCTTGTTCCCAGACTAGCTGAAAAAACTCTTTGACGATCGCCGCATGGCGAGGGGAAGTAGTGCGACTGAAGCGATCGTACTGAATATTCAGCTTTTGCCAGAGTACTTCAAAACCAGCAGCAATTTGATCGCAATGTGCTTGAGGCGATCGCCCTGCTGCTTCAGCCGTGCGCTGAATTTTTTGTCCGTGTTCATCCGTGCCAGTAATTAATAATACTGATTTACCACGCATTCTCTGAAACCGAGCCACCGCATCCGCCACCATTGTTGTATAGGCACTGCCAATGTGGGGTAAATCGTTGACGTAGTAAAGAGGCGTTGTTATAGCGAATGTGTTGTTACTGGTACTGGTTAAACTCATAAAAAGCCAAAAACACCCCTGAAACTTCTTTTCATTTACAATGCAGGGTTCCGATTATGTATTTTAGTTGCAATTTTGCCTAGTGCGATAAACTTACAGACTAAGGATCTATCCGAAAAGTGGCTTGAAGAGATTTCTCACCACATATCAAGCAAGAGCATTGCTGCAAACTACAGACTTGAACCCGACATTTATACCAAAAGAAAATTAGGCAGTAAAATAAAAATATCTATCTTAAGGGATTTTCAATTTTAAGTAAATAGTTTTTAATCAATTGTAGTGAAATATCACCAATGATTTTTTGTTACTGAATTATAAAAAAAAATGTATTCTGATAGTCCTTTACAAATTTCTAACTTACTGCTCACAGCAATGGGAACACGTATGTTTGTGTACTATCAGGATCGGGTTCCTCTGAACAGTCCTGTTTTGCTGGTGAGTAACCATCGTAGCTTTATGGATCCACCGCTATTAATGGCAGCGATTAAGCGTCCTATTCGCTTTGCTTGCCATCATTATATGGGACAAGTACCAGTAATGCGGGATATGGTTAATTTCTTGGGTGCTTTTCCCCTAGAAAAACCTGAACATCGACAGCAAACTTTTTTTCAACAGGCAACTGAATTATTACAGTCACGTCAAGTAGTTGGAGTATTCCCAGAAGGTACTCCACCAATGGTAAAGTTTACCAAACCTAACACTATGGGAGATTTCCAACGAGGATTTGCTCACTTAGCGATGCGTGCGCCAGTTAAAGATTTAGCCGTTTTGCCAGTAGCGATCGCATCTCAAGAAGAAGTTAACAACTCGGCGATACCTCTAAAGGTGCTAAGTTTTTTTGACCCGTCAGAACCTCTATTTAATCAAAACGGTTGGCATCCAATGGTGATTTATCGCCGGACTACGGTTTTAATTGGTCGTCCTTGTTGGATTACTCCACATCTGAGGGAACAATATCAAGGGAAACAAGCTAAAAAAGTTGTTGCTGATCTGATTGGTTACTGCCAAGAAGAGATTAGCACTTTAATAAGTCAAGGTTGTTATTGAAAGGTAGTTGTCGAATAGTTTATTTTTCTCAACATAGTTAGCTACTTTTCCGAGACTTACTTAAAAAATCAGTATTTAGTTATTAGTTGACAATGCCAGAAATACAAAGCCACCCGTGTTTTCTTACCCCCAAAAAATTAAATCCGACTGCTCCACTATTTGTATTTTTACCAGGCTTAGATGGAACTGGCCAGCTATTGCGGACGCAAACTGCTGGTTTAGAAGTTGGTTTTGATATCCGGTGTCTGGCGATACCACCTGATGATTTAACCAATTGGGATGTGCTGACAGACCAGGTAGTAGCCTTAGTTGAAGCAGAATTGCTAAAACAGCCCAATCGATCTGTTTACTTATGTGGTGAGTCGTTTGGAGGGTGTTTGACCATCAAAGTAGCGTTACGTGCGCCTCATTTGTTTGACCGGATTATTCTTGTAAATCCCGCGTCTTCTTTCAATCAACAGTTTTGCTTACGCTGGGGTTCATTCTTAACTAATTGGGTTCCAGAATTTTTATATCGTGTTGGTGCAATTGGACTTTTAGCATTTTTAGCGAGTCTCGACAGGATAGCATCGAGCGATCGCCAAGCTTTATTTGAAGCTGTACGTTCTGTACCACAAAAAACCGCTCTTTGGCGAGTTTCCTTAGTGCGAGAGTTTGATGTTAGCGAAACTCAGTTAAGTACAATCAAACAACCAGTTTTGGTAATTGCTGGTGCTGCTGATAATCTTTTGCCTTCTGTGGCTGAAGCTGAACGTTTAGTTAATTGCCTACCTAATGCAAAAAGCGTAGTTTTACCAGATAGCGGTCATGCTTGCCTATTAGAAGCAGAGGTTAATCTCTACAAAATTATGAAATCTCAACACTTCTTAGCAAGCCGAGAGCAGGATATGTGTAGTATGCCCGATAAATTAGCGATCGGTTAACCCAAAATTTTTATTAGATAGTTTACTTAGCTTATTTAAATCTGTTATAATAGTTTTTCTAAGGGTGACTAGCTCAATGGTAGAGCATCGGACTCTTAATCCGTTGGTTCAGGGTTCGAGCCCCTGGTTACCCATCTTAAAATGTACACTGACACATTACTTGTCATCGGTGACAGATTATTGCCGCGGAGTCAAATTATGTGTCACCTGCACCTAATCGGATTTTTCTTTGCCCAAGCTGCTGTAGCACGTTCTATCTCATCTAAATTACCATCTATGCCGCGAATCCAATGTTTGTATTCATCCATTGGCAAGCAAGAGGCAGCGTAGATAAAGGCACGACGAATCCAAGGTGTCATTTGGTGAAGGTATAGCTTGCGACTGCGAAACCAGAAATCCTTTTTAGTACGTCCCATAGCCAGCAGGATTTCCCGTTTTGAGAAGTCATCATCAAGTGCATCATTATAGAGCTTTATGTATTGTTCATCCGAGTTCCATTCTCCATCTAATGCAAATGGTCTTAGCATATACATTCGAGAGTATTCAAGATGTGAAGCTGTCGAAGCCTCGTCTTTATAGATATTGAGAAGTTTTTTACCAAGCTCACACTTTTGTTTAAGCGGTAATGTGTCAAATTTAAGCAAGTATTCGACTGTTTCACGTATGACCGGAACAAACTTGTTAAAATTATTAAAAATAAGGTCAATTGCATCAATATCACCTATTTGTCCTAGTCGCCGTAGCAAAAATTTCAACAAAGAAAGATATGGTTCTTCTTCATTAATCTGCTCATGCAGTATGTTTTCAAGATTTAGCTCATCAATTGCCTTCTGATATTCAGGTGATAGAGTTTCATAATTTATTTCTTCATATGTATCTTTAATACCCATTGCTACGAGTAAATCATAAAAGCGCTCTGATAAAGTTTCAATTTCTCGCTTTTCATTCTCTTTGAGGTAAATCTTTCTAAATATCTCTATAGGAATAATCTTTGTCTTGTTTTGCTGAAGTGTAAGACCATGATTATCAAGCAGAGAACGCGCTATAAGTGTCAGGTATTTGTAGGCTTCTGATTCAGATTTACAGAAAATTCGGAAGTCATCAGAGTATCTAACGTATTTAGCATCTTCAGAAAGCAATATTTGATCAATATCTGAGATAGTTACTTCAGCAACCAAGCGTGAAGCAGCACAGCCGACAGGAATACCATATGAGTATGAGCCTGCCCAATGAGCTATCAAGTTTTTTAAAGCTTTTGCGTGCATATGACCAATGCCTAAAGCGCTGTCTAAAGCATTGTCAATACGATGTGTATAGAGGCGTGGGAAAAAATCTGCTATATCAGCAATAATGACATGGGATAAGTCGTGTTTTTCACATATAGCTTGTGAAGCATTTTGAAAACTTTGATATGTATACTTGTCGGAGAACATATTTCCGTCAGCATTTGGATAAAATCGGTAAGAATGAACAATATTATCAATTGCTGGAATTCTTACTGCTTCTAGCTTTTCACCAATCTCTTTGATGAGTGCTGTAAATATCAAGAAATCTAGTGGATCAAGTTGCGTAGAAATACGAAATCCAAAACGATGTTTTGGAACCAAACAACGCCTAAATGGTCTCACATTCCACGTTAGAATATCCGTTTCTTGGAGCAATTTTTTAATAGTTTCCCAGTTATCTGAAATTGCGTGAAACTCGAAAATTTCAGGAAAGATGTCGGTATCGCCCCATGTAAGAGCGTGCTTTAAAGCCCAGTCCAACGCAGCATCTGTAAGTCTTAGTGGCATCGCTTATTCTATATTTATTTGAATTACAGTATAGTAGGCACAAATATTTGTTGTACCAAAATTTTCCGTCTAGTGAACCCATTGAATATCATTCTATAGAACCACGTCAAAAAAAAAATGAATAAATTAGTGATGTCATTCGTCTCAATACCTTAACAAAAAGCCCCTGCCTTAGTTACCGCTAAGGAGGGACTTTTATTTAGATCTTATTCTCAGAGGAATATCTGAATTTAACGACGGAATAGTTGTGGTCTAGTTTGGGTATTTGCTGGCTTGTTAGTAGTATTTCTTAGAAATCTAGCCGTACCACCATCTTTTACACTTAAGAATGGTTTCAAATAAATGTTACTAACACGGGTCTTAGCAGTGCTTCTAACTTGCCCTGAAGTACCTCGACCTAATAAACCATTCAAAAGATCAAGTCCGTTACCTCTGTTGGTAAAGGTGTTAACACCATTGGTGATTTGCCCACTATCAGCAAGAGTCAAGTTTTGGAAAACGCTAGCTAAAGTAGTTTCTGCATCTTGACCTGGAGGAACTGTAAACACAATCCGACAAGAAGAATCTCTTTCTGTCAAAGCACAGATAGTGTTGTAACCATTTTGAACACTTGTGCGTAAGTCCACTAAGCCATATGGTCGGTACTCTTCTAAACGCTGGCTAATTGCATCACAACGCTTTTGTGCTGTCCAACCTCCACCTAATGCTTTCGGTGTCGCCCAGGCATAAGGTTGACTTTGATCTTCTGGAATATACATTACAGTGGGTACACCACTATTTAGCTGGCAAGTAAATCGTGTATCGTTATTGCTAGTGACGGTACCTGTGGTTGTTGTACCTCCCGATGTTGGCAGTGTGTCTACCTGAATATCGCCACCAGTTGTTACTTGGGCTAAAACTCCACTGCCACTGATTAAAAATGCTACTCCAGCAGATAAACCAATTCCTTTAACAGCTAAATTCTGAAGCCGAGTAGCAGCACTATACAATTTGAGCGACATAAAACCATCCTCTTAAAACATATTTTTAGACTATCGACAGCGTTGCTTCAATTAAATGAACTAATTTCACAAATCTTTATAATTCCTCCCTCCTATCGTATACTACGTAATACTATGCGTCTGCTTTAACCCTCATCCTGCTCAGGTAATAGGGCTAAATTCACATAACTAATTACGCAGCTTTGGCGCTTAGGACGAAGCAAGTGTATTGATTTATCAGTCACTGCTGCCTATATACTGTTACCCTGATGCCCATAGTGACGGGTCAAAATTTCAAATGTTCCCGTAAATTTACGGAAACATTTCCCAGGTATACCCAATTTTTGATTAAGCGAGTTATATCGCTATCATCAGGTTGTAAATTTTAGCGATTTGCCCTAACACTAGGCTTATAGCGCAATCACAAAAATCTGATACTGTCTAAAAGATGGTTATAGCCAACAAGGATAATTAATAAAAGGAGTAAAGATCACGATGTCGGAGGCAGCAAAGCCGCTGACTGTTCCTAAAGAATTGCTCAGTCCACCTGGAAAGTTTAACCGGACGCTACTGATGTTTTTAACAGCATTAGCGATGGTAGCAATTTCTACAGTTGGTTACTGGTACTGGGAGTGGCCTCACTGGTGCTGTTTTAGTACTAATGTGATTGCCTTGCACATGGCAGGAACAGTGATTCATGATGCTTCTCATAATTCGGCGCATCGAAATCGGATAGCTAATGCACTAATGGGACATGGTAGTGCGCTGATGTTAGGCTTTGCCTTTCCTGTATTTACACGAGTGCATATGCAGCATCATGCCCATGTAAATGATCCAGAGAATGATCCGGATCATTTTGTTTCGACTGGGGGGCCGTTGTGGTTAATTGCTGCACGCTTTTTTTACCATGAGATTTTTTTCTTTAAACGGCGTTTATGGCGTAAATATGAGTTGCTTGAATGGTTTTTAAGCCGTTTATTTGTGGGATGTATAGTTTATTACGCTATTAGCCATGAAATTCTAGGTTATATCCTCAATTTTTGGTTTTCCCCCGCGTTGGTGGTAGGTTTAGCGTTAGGATTATTTTTTGATTATTTACCTCACCGCCCGTTTCAAGAGCGCGATCGCTGGAAGAATGCTAGGGTTTATCCCAGTCGGATTCTCAATGTGCTGATTTTGGGACAAAATTACCATCTAATTCATCATTTATGGCCAAGTATTCCTTGGTATAACTATCAAGCTGCTTACTATGCCACTCAGCCTTTGTTAGATACAAAAGGGTCTTATCAAACTTTGGGTTTACTTAAAGGAAAGGATTTTCGCAACTTTGTATATGACCTCTTTTTAGGAATTCGTTTTCACGGTAAAAGTTCTGTGAAGCAAGTAGAAAAGGTTTCATAGCTAAAGCTGTCTAAGCCTTAGTGACATTTCTGAAAAAAAAAGAGCAAGTTGTTTAACTTGCTCTTTTTTTAGGTTTGATTCTAACGGAGGCTAACCTAGTATTAAAGGTAATGAGACTGCATAGCTTTTGATGGTAAGCTGATTTCGGCAAGGCTCCAATCTGGTCGGAGATTTTTTGCTTGACGCAGGTAGGGATGACAGATTTGGGTTTGGGAAGCTGGCAGATTGATATGAATTAAAAATCGAATACAGCGTTCTAAACCACCCTCAACGTGCATTTGTTGGACATCCAGCAGCGCCACGTTGTCCCAGTGGGGTCTTTGGCGGGCGATCGCAGCCGGAAAGATAGCATCTAAATCGCGAGTGGTTGTGAAGAAGGCACTAATAATTTCAGTGGGGTCTATTTGATTTTTTGTTTCTAATTCATCTAGCAGTTCTTTGACTGCTTCTGCGATCGCCTCTACACTATTTTCTGAGGCGGTTGTTGCCCCACGAATTGCCCTAACTCTCCACTCCACGCCAAGATCCTCCGCATATCAATTTTGGATTTAAGATTTTAGAATTATTAAAATCTCAAATTTTACCTATGGTCTATACAGCCATAAAGGTTGACCATTGGTAGACAGTTCAAATTCTAACCAATCTATACCAGTTGATAACCCTGGTGCTGCCTGAAAACTACTATTTAGCACCCGATTTAACAAAGGTTTACGTTCTTCGAGGGTATAACATTGAGTTTTTTCAGGATCAAGACCTGCCAGTTCTGCTGCCCAGCGACGGGCATCTTCTTCTGTTCCTAGTCGGTCAACTATACCTAATTCTAAAGCTTGCTGTCCTGTGAAAACCCGACCATCAGCAAATTTCTTAACATTCTCTACTTCGAGTTTTCGGGCATCTGCAACTGTTTGGGCAAATTGTTGATAAGTGGTATCAATCATCTGTTGCAGAATATCTTTCTCTTGCTCTGTAATATCTCGATCAAAAGCAAGGATGTCTTTATATGGGCCAGATTTGATTACTTTAAAAGAAACGCCAACTTTTTGTAGCAAACCTTCTAAGTTATTGCCCCTGATAATTACACCAATACTGCCAGTTATCGTACCTGGATTAGCTACAATGTAATTGGCTCCCATGCCAATGTAAACTCCCCCAGATGCCGAAATATTGCCAAAACTCGCAACTATTTTGACTTTTTCTTGCAGACGGAGCAGGGCGCTGTAAATTTCTTGGGAATCTCCCACCGTCCCACCAGGGCTGTCAATTCTTAGGAGTAAGGCGGGAAACTTTTTTTCTTCAACTGTTTTTAGGGCTTCTAGAACGTGCTTGCGTGTAGCACCTGCGATCGCACCTGTAATTTCAATGCGAGCAATTTGTTTACGAAATTTAGGCTTAAAAGGCCAAACCATGATTATTGAAAGGATAATTTGTTAATCAAATGAGCTATGGTTAAGCCTGGATGTGTGCTGAACCTTTTTCTAGTTTGCACGATCAGCGCCCTTTTAGTGGGGATTCTTGTTGTGGTGATCACCGACTGATCGTAGTCTCTGCCTTTTTATGCTTGCTTGGTATCCCAGAATGCTTACCGCAAATATCAGATTTAAGTACAATCAGGTAAAGAAACTATACATTTCAACAACAAGTGCGATCGCATGAATTTAAAATCTGAATCAAAACTTCCGTGGAAGGCGGTGCTGTTAATAGCGCCGTTTTTCTTTTGGGGAACGGCAATGGTAGCTATGAAAGGTGTTATTCCCAACACTACGCCTTTGTTTATGGCTGGAGTGCGTTTGCTGCCCGCAGGAGTACTGGTACTGGCAGGGGCAACTCTAGCAGGTCGTCGCCAACCTCAAGGCTGGGCGGCATGGCTATGGATTATGTTATTTGCTTTAGTGGATGGCACTTTATTTCAAGGCTTTCTAGCTGAAGGTTTGGTGAGAACAAGTGCTGGTCTCGGTTCAGTGATGATTGACTCTCAGCCTCTAGCTGTGGCAATACTCTCAGCTTGGTTATTTGGAGAAGTTATTGGTATTTGGGGCTGGCTAGGGCTAGGTTTTGGGGTGTTGGGCATTAGTTTGATTGGCTTACCGGATGAGTGGGTGTTAAATCTCCTGGGTATCGGTACAACGTCAGTTAATGGTAGTTGGCAGCAGCTATTTGAGCATGGGGAGTGGTTGATGCTACTAGCTGCTTTGTCGATGGCAGTTGGAACAGTTTTGATTAGGTTTGTTTGCCGATACACTGATGCTGTGGTAGCTACAGGTTGGCACATGATTTTAGGCGGGTTGCCATTATTTGCCCTTTCAGGGGTTTGGGAAACTGACCAATGGACGCATATTGATTTAGCGGGCTTCCTGGCGTTAAGTTATTCGACAATTTTTGGAAGTGCGATCGCCTACGGTTTATTCTTTTACTTTGCATCCCTGGGCAACCTTACCAGTTTGAGTTCTCTTACTTTTTTGACACCAATATTTGCACTGTTGTTTGGCAATCTATTTCTGAACGAGGTGCTTAGTGGAGTGCAATCATTCGGTGTGGGTTTAACCTTGGTGAGTATCTATCTAATCAATCAACGTGATGCGATCGCTAATAAGTTAAAATCTTTCACAACCCCAAAACCCCAAAATATTACAACAGCAGCTATTGATCTAAATACATCAGAGGAAGAAAATATTCTGCTGTTAGAGGCTTCATCTAGTTCTTTGGCTACCATTCCACTACAGGTAAAAGAATCCGAAGCTGAAAATTCCAATCCTTAGCTATTTAATGAAGTATGAATGCAACTCGGTAGTAACAAATTTCAATAAATACCCGATCAAACTAGCTGTTTCAATCACAGATTTATTATTATGATTCCCGCTCGTTCTACCTGGTTTATATTTACTTTTATTACCTGTCTGAACTATGCAGTCAGCGGACAAAGTAGTGCTTTAGCGTATCCAACCCTAGCACAGTCGCAACCACAGCAGTCAATTTTAGAAAACACAACTGCAAATTTTTCTGGTAAGTCTAACTCAATAGTAGTTGCTCAGGCTTATCCAGGTGCGACTGATATGCCAACTCTTAACAGAGGTTCCAAAGGTGAAAAAGTAGGGGAAGTACAAACCCAGTTGAAACAGCTAGGATTTTACGACGGCCCTGTGGATAAAAGTTATGGAGAAAAATTGCAATTTGCTGTAGCCAAATTCCAAAATGCTGTTGGGTTAACGGCTGACGGTGTGACAACCCCTGCTACTTGGCAATGGCTTCAAATCATGCAAAGCCAAAAGTCTACTGCTGCTGCGACACCCCCACAACAGACTCAGCAAACTACTCCTGCACCTACCCCTCTACAACCAACTCCCCAAGCCGCTGCTGTTGCGACACCCACACCACCAACTCAGCAAACCATTCCTGTACCTACCCCCCTACAACCAACTCCCCAAGGTACTGCTGCTGCGACACCCACACAAACAACTCAGCAAACCACATCTTCTAGTGTTCAACAAAAGTCCTCGTCAGAAATACCGAGCGCAACTGCCAGCAGTACTCAAATAGCCCAAAACCAAAACTCTACTGCTAGTAAACAAACAGTGGCTACTGAGTCTGAATCTATGCCTCGTTGGGTGTGGTTACTACTAGGCTTTGTGGTGACTGTTGTTGGGGTGGGAGGGGGAATATACTTATTTATGAAATTGTTTGGATATGAACCTTTTGAAGAAGAAAACCAAACAGAAACTTACACCTCGCCTCCACCACCTCGTTCGAGGAGAGTAGAACCCCCAATCCCTAAAACTAAAAATACAAGTCCTAAAAATAGTTACTCCTCATCAATGCCAAGGGTTGCAGAAAGTAGCCGTTTTGAACCAGAGTTAAAACCTCAAGCATCGGCAGAAGCGTTAGTTGTTGAACAAACTACTCGCTTACCAAAAATCAATATAAATGATGAATTAATTAAAGATTTGCGCGAACCAAATCAAAGTAAGCGACGCAAAGCTATCTGGGAGTTGGCTCAACGGGGAGATTCGCGGGCAGTTCAACCATTGCTAGATTTGATGATTGACTCAGATTCTACGCAGCGTAGCTTAATTTTAGAGGCACTTTCCCAAATAGGTATTCGCACTCTAAAACCTATGAACAGGGCATTAGCTATCTCGCTACAAGATGAAAATGCTGAAGTGCGAAAAAATGCTATTCGGGACTTAACTAGAGTTTATGAATCATTAGCTCAAATCAATCAACTTCTGTTGCACGCGGCTGATGATCAAGATAGTGATGTACAACAAACAGCGGAGTGGGCATTAGGTCAGTTAAATCGTATTCGTGCAGCATCCGGTGTTGAGAATGGGCAGACTTGGCATCATAATTCTGGCAATTCAGCAGAGAATTCATCTTTATAACTGCAACGACTGCTTGAGCAAAATTTACGCACATATTAGATTAATACGCTATAAGTAGGGGCTTTGGCGTACAATTATTGGCTCCTACTTTGTAAATTTAAGCTAATTGAACGTGACTATTAATACAAATAAATCACTTAATTTACTATTTATATCCAGTCCTGTTGGCTCACTTGGTTCAGGAATGGGGGGCGGAGTAGAACTAACTGTTAAAAATATTGCCGAAGAGATGTTGAGGCGGGGTCATAGTTTAAAAATTGTTGCTCCCCAAGGCTCTGTTTTAGGAACACTACCGATAATTGCGATCGCAGGAGAGTTGCAAACTAGCGCCCAAACCCAACCCCGTAATGACCTGATTACCATGCCAGGGAATGCTGTGTTGGCAAATATGTGGAACTATGCACGGCAAGTACAAGCAGACTATGATTTGATTGTGAATTTTGCTTACGATTGGTTGCCATTCTATCTAACTTCTTTTTTTACCTGTCCAATTGCCCATTTAATCAGTATGGGTTCTTTGACTGATGCAATGGATCAGATTATTGAACAGGTAGCAAATCAGTTTCCTAAAAATATTGCTTTTCACAGTCGCGTACAAGCAGCCACTTTTTCCTTTGGTAATCAGCATCGCTGTTTAGGAAATGGTTTTGATTTATCGCTATACAATTTCTGTGCTAAACCAGATAATTGTCTAGCTTGGGTGGGTAGAATTGCCCCAGAAAAGGGTTTGGAGGATGCTGTTTCTGTAGCTGAAATGACAGGCATTCCTTTAAAAATATTAGGGAAAATTCAGGATGAGGAATACTGGCAACAAGTTTGCCAAAAATATCCCCATGCCCCAGTAGAATATCTCGGATTTTTACCAACAGAGGAGTTACAAAAAGAACTGGGTAAATGTAAAGCAATGTTGGTAACACCTCGTTGGGTAGAAGCGTTTGGCAATGTGGTGATTGAGGCACTAGCTTGTGGAGTACCTGTCATTGCTTATCGTAGAGGTGGGCCATCAGAAATAGTTGAAGATGGCAAAACAGGTTTTTTGGTGGAACCAGATAGTGTAATGGGTTTGATAGAAGCTATTAAAAAGATAGAGCAAATTGATCGCGATGCTTGTCGCCAAGAAGCGGAGAGGGAATATTCAATGAGCGCAATGGGCGATCGCATTGAACAATGGTTTTGGGATATTTTGAGTTAGTTTTTTCGGAGTTTCTTTTGCTTGGAGATAACTATGAGTCCGATGGCAGCTATCCCAATTAACATCCATTCTTCAGGTTCAGGAACACCAGAAACAGTCATAGGATTACTAGGCTGACTTAACCTTTCTTGACCAGTTTCCACTTTACGATTAAAACGATCGCTTGCTTGTTCTGCCTGTTTTAGTTCTTCTTTTTGGCGATCGTTCACTAAGACAATCATAGAAGAATAAGGAGTAGCGATCGCAAACTTTTTGGCAATTGCATGAATACTATCAAGTTGCGCTAATTTATCGCCTTCTTTACTCAATCCTTGCACTAAATATCGTGCTGCTACTGGTGCAAAATTGTCTTGGTTGATGGTGGTATTATTTTCGGGTAATGATTCTATCTGCCAAGCATAACTATCAACAACTGCGATCGTAGATGTACCTAATTTTTCCTGAGTCGCAATGCGTTGAATTACTTCAGAAATTTCTGTAGCTACCCCACCCCGACTATCTTGGATTGCTTTTAAAGTAGCATCATCATAAGCTGGCGGTAGTTTTCCCCCTAAATGTACCATCCATAAAGGCGCAGGGGTAGATAACACAGATTCATCCTTAGATAACTCATAACTACCCTCATCAGTTACCAGTAAAATACCATCATAAGAGGTATTACCACGTAACTGATTAAACTGTTCTAGCATTTGTTTAAATTGCACAGTGCCATAAAAAACGATCTTCTCTGGATTAAACTTACCGAGATCGTCAATACGCTGAGGTTTAGCACCAACAGCACTGGTAATGTAGAGATCCGCATCATTATTAATTAAATTATTATCAGCAAAACCTTTTGCTTGTAACCACTCAAAAGTTTTTTTCACCTCTTGACTATGTGTTCCCATACTACGAGAACCATCTAAGACTATAGCAAATCGCTGATTTTGGGGTAAATAAGTATCAGTATTATTTAAAGGTTTAGCTGTGATGCGATAACCTTCAGTGAAGCTTACTTGATGAAGTTGTGGTTGAAATGCTGTCTTTGTAGATATGAAATCTGGCAGCCAATTATCTTGAAAACTAGCAATTTTTTCGCCATTTATTAAGCGCTGAGTTTGATTTGTCCAAAAGACATTGCGTTTTTCTCCTAATTGAGGTAATGCCCAACCCTGCTGTTGTTGCATTACTTTATAAGTTAGCCATAAATGCAGTTTGGTTGGTTGCTGAGAATTAATTGGTTGCCACGCTTTTGCAGGTACAGGAAATGCTCTCAGGCGATAATGGCGGGTTCCAACTTGCTCTAATAATGCCGGATCGACTTGTCGTTGCACTTGGTCAGTATATACTTTTTGGGCAGCACCACGGGGAGATACAACAAAGGGATAGCGTTCATTTAATTTATCGCTATTACCTAACCATAAACCTGTAATTACTGCACTTTCTGGTAACGAGAATGAATAAAATACTTCCTGAGTCTCAGGAGTCTGGTTTTCGTATACTTCGTAAAGCTCAACTTCAGCCCAATCATCTTGTGGTTTAACTGTTATTTGTTGTTCAGCTAATAAGACCTTTTCCTGGTTAATATTGAGTAATCCTGCCTTAGCTTCATCTCGGTTATAGGTAGATTGTAAAGCGTGTTGAATTGCTATCCGCTCTGCTTTTTGAATAGGGACATCAAAAAATTCTGCGTAGAGTTTTTCCGCTTTTTCAACATCTTTTCGTTTACCCTGGTATAAAAAGGGAGACATCAGATAATTGTAGCTATTTTGGAAAAAGAAGGCAGCATTATCTGGCATCAGCAACACGGTTTTATATATTTCGGAAATATGGTTATTTTCAGATTTAGAACTTAGATAACGATAAGAAGATAAGTAAGCATTTACCAATCCCTCTTTAATAATATTTGAATTCGCTAAAAGTGTTTGTTGAGCGCGAGGGTTTGTTGGGGGACTTTGTAGAAGTTTAAATGCTTCTATTTGCGGTTGTTGCTGTAATCCCGTGAAAATGATTGTCCAAGCAGTAACTATGGCAATGGAACTAATATAAGTAGAATTTGCTCCATATTGAGCAGCAAAAGCTAGCAGAATGCGGCGGTAAGATTGAATATACAAACCTGCTAGCACAAATGGCATTGCTACAAATAATGTAGCGGTAAATGCACACAGTAGCAATGATAAAGATATCCACCAAAGAGCTATCAATGATTCAAATCTGAATGGAGAGATAAAGATAATATGTTGTAACCATTCAAACTTTAAAAATTCCCATACTAATTTAAAAAATCCTCCAATTATAACTGGTACTAAGGGAACAACATAAAACGTTAGTAGCAATCCTATCCAAATTCCAGCTACTAGCATAAAACAATGACAAATTAACTGTATCCAAGCGATACTTCGCTTATTTTCCGCGTATCCGTAAAGAATTTCAATCAAAAAAGCTAACACACAGATAATGATCGTACCTAAAATTTGAGCACTAGCAAGAGTAATTTCTCTAATTAAAAATAAGCGCAGTACACACAGCAAGAAAAAGGGAGCTTCTACTCCATAAAATAACCGGAGTAATTTATTTGGTTCTTGCCTTAAACGGTATCCAATTATACTACAAACCGTGGGAATAGCTATTAATGCTATGAGCGTGAACAATAAATCAATCGGAACAAAACCTCTAAATGTTCCTTCAATTAATACCAGTCCAACTTGTGGTAAAATTCCTAAGTAGACAACTGCAAGAAAGGTAAGATTCCATATCCAAAATATACTTTGAGATATCCGAGGTAATATTTTTTTCACTACTGCTCTCCAGTTAAAATAAGGTTAATATCGTTGTAGATAATTGTGAGAAAATTACTGATTTGAGGATAATCTGGTGTTAAAGCACGATCAAATAGAATTGAAACTAGCACCCCATCTTGATTTTTACGAGTAACTTTATTCCAGATATAAAATAATAAATCATCAGTTGTAAAAAATTTTGATTGTAGCCAATAAGTGGCAGATAGTTGACCGTTTTGTAAAGAAAGCCAGCGTCCTAAAAGATGAGAATTTAACTGTGATTTTTTCATGGTATCTACTTTTAATCCATTGCCAGTTAAGCAGAGTTCAGGTGAATGAAAAGCTTGCCACGATTTGCTAAAAACTACTAAGAATGAACCAGAAATATTTTGAAACTTAAAATGGTATTTTTCGGCAATAGTTGGGTTAACCTGATTAGTAAAAAATTTTTGTTCAGATGCTGTTAAAGGAATAGGTTGAGATAATATTTCTGGGCTAAAGTGTCGAGGAGCGATCGCCAACATAGCATTGTGACTATACTGCAATTGTGAACTGAATAATAGCAACGTTACAATTACAGTAACAACTAGCATTTTGCCAGGAACAAATTTTTTCACTAAGATTAGTTGTCTTTTGTTGACTTGCTGTTTTTGCTGGCTACATTCTCTCTGCTCATGCTGGGGAATTTTTCGCAACATTAACCATGTCAAACCACAAGCAAAGCTAAAACCAATTATTCCTAAAGGTAAATGTAATATTTGAGTGATTTTTGGTTGGTGAAAAACGTAGTTAGCTAATATTAAAATTAGTACTCTCAGAGTATTTGCAGAAATCAACAATAATAAATTTATCGAGCAAACGAATAACCATTTTATCCCTATAAAGCGATTTTCCAGCCAAGTTACAGCTAAGAGAAAAACTGTCCCTGTCCACAGACTTTTAACACCGCTACATGGTAAATCTACATGAGCGATTCCGTTTTCTAAAAGAATAATTTCGTGAGAAGAAATAGCGTTAATGTGCAAAGCCAAAAGCAACTTTTCAACAGCATTAGCTGTAAGGATTCTAGCTGGCATCCCTAAACCAGTATTAAATTGTGAACCAAAAGGCAAAATACAAGCAATTAAGGCAGCAGCAGGTAAGTTTTTGCGCCAAATTGATGGCTCAATAAATAAACCGCATAGCCCATAACTTCCTAAGATGAATAATAAGACTGTTAATTGTTCTAAGTCGAGAATCCAACTAAGAGCGATCGCAATTAACCATGAACCAAGCATCAGTAGCAACGGTGCTAGTCTAAGTGTAGGAAATATAAAATACGGACGAGTTGCGAACTGATTTTGTTGATGATGTCTGAGTTGTACTACTAAAGCTATTAATACCATACCCATCACGGCTAGATTTAAGCTGGATGCTTGCGTGAGGGCATAAAATAACCATTGGAGCGATCGCATATTGGCATATAGCCAAGCGACAATCAGCAAACCGATACTAAAAATGCTTTGCCATTCATCCGCAGTGAGATGGCTATGAAAGCGCTTCATCTTTTCCGACAGTTAGTTTTGTTATTCCTCAATGCCAAACTAAGATTTTTCGGAAAAACATTTATTTGTTTACATTAATTTACGTGAAAATTCAGTTTTTTATAGTTAAGTAGAATCAAACTTTTTTTCTGCCTATGCCCTGCGCGCAAGCTACACAAAACGCAGATATAGCAACAGCCTTGGCAGTTAAGCCTTTTTTTATGATGAAATCCTTGATGGCAAAGGCTTTTAAAAAAGCTAACTGCTAAAAGCTAATTGCTATAAATGCCGGAATTTTTGATTAATTATTTTTCGGGTAGGTTCTTAAGCAAAACCCTTACCCCACACTAACTGCTAACAGCATTCCCAATCCTAATAAAAAACTTCCCAAAATTAGCCATAAGAATAAACCCAACGGAGAACGCCTGAGTTTACCCTGCTTAATCCTAACCCTACGAATTGCCATACTTCTACCTAAATTCTAAGGAATTGAAATAGAGCGCAGTAACCGCTCAACAATTGTTTTCGCCCGTCTTCCCCCTGCTGGAATGATCCGATGGGAAAGGACATGAGGCGCTAGAAACTTAACATCATCAGGGATGGCATAATCGCGACCTTCTAAAAAAGCTAATGCTTGTGTAGCTTTTTGTAATGCCACTGCACCACGCGGACTTGCACCTAATGTAACTTCCTCATCTGCCCGCGTTGCTCGTACTAAATTTAGGATGTACTGTTGCAAGGGTGTTTCAACCTTTACTCGACCACAAAGTTGCTTTAATTCCGTAACTTCTTCTGTGCTAATACAAGGCTGCAAATCCTCAAATGTCATACCATCCTGCAACCGTTGCAGCATTTGAAGTTCTTCCTCTTCTTTGGGATACCCTAAAGTTAACGACAGAGTAAAACGATCCATCTGCGCTTCTGGTAAAGGAAATGTACCCTGATATTCAATCGGATTTTGGGTAGCAATCACAAAAAACGGATTAGGAACAGAACGAGAGAGTCCATCAACTGTAACTTGACGCTCTTCCATCACTTCGAGCAAAGCTGATTGGGTGCGGGGTGTCGCCCTGTTAATTTCATCAGTAAGTAGGATATTAGCAAATACTGGCCCAGCTATAAATTCAAATTCGCGGCTGCTAGGATTCCAGATGTTTGTACCAGTTATATCTGTTGGTAACAAATCAGGTGTACATTGAATACGCTGGAAGCGTCCATGTATTGAGCGTGCTAACGACTTAGCAAGCAAGGTTTTACCGACACCAGGAACATCTTCTAGCAGGGCGTGTCCCCCAGAAAGCAGCGCGACTAAAACTAGGCGGATAGCATCAGTTTTGCCAACAATAGTACGACCGAGATTTTCCGTTAGCTGCTCAATACTTTTTCTCATATAGCCCTACACCCTAAACTTAATAACTTTTAGCTTAAAACGGAAACATGGGTCATCGGTCATGGGTCATTGTTAATTGATAATTGTTAATTGTTAATTGTTAATTGTTAATAAAGCTTTGGCAACTGCTGCATCTGCTTGTATTTGCTCTTTGAGAGCGTTGAGGGAATCAAATTTTTGTTCTGGTCGCAAAAAGTGTTCTAAGCTTACCGTTAATGTCTGTCCATATAAATCCCCAGACCAATCCAATAAATGAACTTCGACCGTAAAAGTGCTGCCGTTTACTGTTGGACGCTTACCAATGTTCATTACTGCGGGTATGGGTAAGTCTAATGAAGTTAGATTTGAACCATAGGCGCGAACGCAGTAAACCCCTTGCCGAGGTAAAAACTTTTCCGGTGGCAGTTGCAAGTTAGCAGTAGGGAAATCAATTGTTCTGCCTAGTTGTTGCCCTTGAACTACTGTTCCTGTCAGAGTGTAGGCGCGTCCCAATAGTCGATTTGCCTGAGTTATTTCTCCTTGCAAGAGTGCTTCACGAATAGCAGAACTACTAATGCGTTCTCCTTGACAAGTTTGCAAGGGTACGGTATTAACATCTATACCGAAAGATGAGGCGATCGCTTGTAAGTCGGCTGATGTGCCTGTTCTCCCTTTACCAAAGCGAAAATCACAACCGACGCTGATCCAATTAGCTTGTAACTTCTCAATTAAAATTGTTTCCACAAATTGCTGTGGACTAAGATCGGCTAGTTCTCGATCAAATGGTAATAATACTAGCTGTTCGACACCAAGCGATCGCAACTGTTCCACTTTTTCTGCCATCGGTGTCAGCAGTTTTCGCTGTTGACCCGTAAAAAATTCTTGGGGGTGCGGATTAAAAGTCACCACAGTCCTATAAATGTGGTTTTTATCCCTGATGGCAGTTACTTCAAATTCTTCCTGAAAGGCTAATCTTGTGGCATCATCAACCCAACCTTGTTGGTCTGGCACTGGTGATGCCACATTTAAAGGTTCATAAGTTTTAGATAAATTTACAACAGGTACTACAACCTGTTGATGACCGCGATGGACTCCGTCAAAATTTCCTAGAGCAACCGCAGTCGGCGTTAAAGCAGTTTCTAAATCAGAAGTAACCCACACAATTTACATTTTTACATATTTATTAATAATTATTAACTTATTAGGTAACAGTTGGGAAAAATTTTTGTATTAAACAAGGTATAGCAGTAGCCAGGGATGTTCGGACAAAATCTATTCTGAAACCCTTGGTAACATTGGCTTAAAAAAAACTGACTGCTGACCGCTATAGAAGCAGTTATTATAGTTGCCAAAAACATAGGCAAATATTTCATGCCGTTATTTTAGTTAAAACTAATTAACTTGCTGAACTAAAATAGCTTCTATCCCCTGGCAGAACATAAGGAATGTTTTTCAACCCAGATCAGACAAACCGTGCAGCTAACTTCTCAAGGATCAGCGCCGACACTTCAAACCGAAACGCTGGTTTCTTCTGCTAATACTGCATTTGTGACAGTTGGAGGAACTAACTGAATTGAAAGACCTTCACGAGCCATGAGAGTGTCAGGGAACTCCTGTACTGCTTGTTCACCCACACGATCAAGGAAATCATCATTATGTAATGGATCGTGGTGGAAAATAACTAATTTTTTGACATTGGCTGCACGGGCTACTTTGACGGCTTCCTGCCAAGTTGAATGTCCCCAACCAACTCGGCTAGATGCTGGTGAGGAGTATTCTTCCTCAGTATATGTAGCATCGTAAATCAGCACATCAGCATTATGAGCTAACGTCAGGACATTTTCATCTAAGCGGTCTGGAAAGTGTTCTGTATCTGTAATATAAGCAGCAGCATATCCGTTCCAGCTAATTCGGTAGCCAGTGGCATCACCTGGATGGTTTAAAGGAGCATTTTCTATGGTTACGTCTCCAATTTGAACATTTCCCCGCATTTCGATGTCATAAAACTGCAAATCAGCACCCATAATCTGTAAAGGTACTGGAAAATTAGGGTGTAGCATTTGGTCATTCAAGCGTTGCTTAATTGTTGCCCCATTGGGAGCAGGCGCTCCATGAATATGAAAGCGATTTCCTTTAATAAACGCTGGAACAAAGAAGGGAAACCCTTGAATATGATCCCAATGAGAGTGGGTGAAGAACATATAAGCTTCTACGGGCATTTGTGACAGAAGGGATTGTCCTAACACTCGTAGTCCAGTGCCACCATCAAAGATGAGGCGTTCACCACCAACTCTCATTTCAACGCAAGGTGTATTACCACCATAACGAACTGTTTCAGGCCCTGGAGATGCAATACTGCCTCGAACACCCCAGAATTGAATTGTAAATAAGTTTTGCTTGCTAGACATTGATGTTCCCTGCATTCCTTGCTTAGGCGGTTTAGCGATGTAAAGATTTATGAAGTTATTGATCTATGTGATGCCATTAATAACCTCAGAGTAGCGGCAATACTTCGTGATTGAGCGTTGAATCGCCTTATATTGTTTTATGACTATACAGTTCAAGTTAAGTTAGAGTTTTAAGAGCAAATTATGAGAAGTTGCTGGTAAGGCTAACTATAACTTTATGAGTAAGTATTCCTCGCTACTTTATGGCACTTCTTGAGGCAGATGCAGTTGAGCCACGAAAATTTTGTGAACTATAGCTATTAAAATATTTTACTGCATCTTAATTTACACATACCACGCTAATTAATTTAGAAGATTTCTACTAATACAAGCTTAACAGTGATATTCCGATAGGTTTGCGAGTTACGGCAATGTTTAGATGTGATCTAGCTCACTTATATTAGTTATTATTGAAAATTGGCTGACTAGCAATAAGCGCAAACACAGAAAAAGCCAGAGTTTTACAATGAATTAATAATGCGAGGAATATATGGCTACTAAGGTAGAAATTTATACATGGAGAAGCTGCCCTTTTTGTATAAGTGCTAAAAGTTTACTGAAAAACAAGGGCGTGGAGTTTATGGAATATGCCATAGACGGCGATGAAGCAGCACGTACAAAGATGGCAAAAAGAGCCAATGGTCGTCGCTCTGTCCCCCAAATATTTATTAATGATCAACATATTGGTGGCTGTGATGACCTTTATGAGCTAGATGCTGGGGGTAATTTAGATCCACTTATACAGTAGAGTGCGTTAAGAGTTGTGCGATTAATCGCATAGCATAATACTTGCTAATCAAGTTGTCTGCTTGTGCGTTTACAAAAATTAACTACAAAGCAGTGATAATTACCTACTTTGTTTTGTTTGAAGGTAGACAAAGCAGGAGTCGATCGCCAGAAGGATACAAATGAAAATTGCTTTTATTATTGACCCAATTCAACGCTTAGATCCAACTCATGACACCAGTGTGGCGCTAATAGAAGCAGCGCAAGCACTAGGTCATGAGGTTTGGATCACTCAAGCACAGATGTTAAGTGTTGTTAAGAGTCAAGCTTGGGCTGTACTTGAGCGGGTGGAACTGGTACCTGTGCAACTGGTGGAAGGGCGTTGGGTTGCGGCTGAAAATTGGTATAAACTAGGCGATCGCGTTTTATTACCACTTGAGGAAATGGATGCTGTATTTATGCGTACAGATCCGCCTGTAACGGTTCCATACCTCTACACTACTTACATTCTGGACTATATTAATCCAGAGAAAACTTTGGTGGTTAATTCTCCTGCTGGTTTGCGGGCAGCCAATGAGAAGATGTATGCGCTTCAGTTTACTGAGGCAATACCGGAAACTATTGTTAGTCAGGATAAAGAAATTATTCGGAAATTTGTTGAGAAGAAAGGGGCAGCAATCCTGAAGCCGTTGGGAAATAAAGCTGGTGAAGGGATTTTATATTTGGAAGCAAGCGATCGCAATTTTAACTCCCTGATTGAAATTAGCACCCAATGGGGGCAGGTTCCCGTGATGATTCAAACTTATCTACCGGAAGCAAAGGAGGGAGATAAGCGAATTATTTTATTAAATGGTGAGCCAATTGGTACGGTAAATCGAATTCCTACTGGTAATGAATTTCGTGGCAACATGGCTGTTGGCGGTAGAGTTGCTCAAACGGAAATTACTGAGCGAGAGCATCAGATGTGTACGCAAATGGCATCGAAATTGCAACAGGATGGTTTGTATTTTGTCGGCATTGATGTCATTGGTGGGTATCTGACAGAAGTTAATGTCACCAGTCCAACAGGTATCCGTGAGATTGACCGATTAAGTGGCGCTAATCTGGGTAAGCAGGTGATGGAATGGCTGGGGCAACAGATGGGTTAACGGCTGTGGGAATGGGAATAAGCGATGGAATAACGGATGAGTTATTGGTGGGGTCAAGGTTTTGGTTGGTAAGGGGCGGATAAATTGCTAGTTGATGTGGTTTTTGTTGAGTAGAAATTTAAATTTAATCGTTAGAAATGAATCAGGCTGTAATTGGTGTAGGAATAGTTGGTACTGGATTTGGTCAGAAGGTGCATATTCCTGGTTTTCAAGCTAACCCACGTACTAAAGTTGTGGCTGTTTATCATCGGGATTTGGCTAAGGCTGAAGCTATAACTTCATCTCATAATATTCCCCATGCTTGCCAAACACTTGAAGAAGTTATTGCATTACCAGATGTTACTGGGGTTAGTATCTCTACACCCCCATTTCTACACTATGAAATGGCTAAAACAGTAATAAGTGCGGGCAAGCATTTGTTATTAGAAAAACCAACAACTTTGAATGCTTTGGAGGCGCGAGAATTATACCAACTGGCAACTGCTCGAGGTGTTGTTGCCACAATGGATTTTGAATTTCGCTTTGTTCCAGCATGGATGCGGTTGGCGGAATTATTAGCAGAGGGTTATGTAGGGAATAAGCGGTTAATTAAGATTGATTGGTTGGTGTCTAGTCGTGCTGATGCTTCTCGTCCTTGGAATTGGTATGCACGTAAGGATCAAGGAGGAGGGGCGTTAGGTGCGATCGCATCCCACAGTTTTGATTATATTAATTGGTTATTCGGTTCCATCAGTCGTTTAAGTGCCAAATTAATCACAGCAATTCCTGAGCGTCCTTTGCCTGATACTGGTGAAATGAAACCAGTTGATGCTGATGATACTTGTATGCTGATGTTGGAGTTAGCTGATGGCACTCCTTGTCAAGTTTGTATCAGTTCGGTAGCTTCTCAAGGACGAGGACACTGGTTAGAAGTATATGGCGATCGCGGTACTTTAGTTTTAGGCAGCGATAATCAGAAAGATTATGTACATGGATTTCGTCTTTGGGGCGCACCAACAGGTAAACCTCTAGCTGAAATAGAAATTCCGAATCGCCTGATTTTTCCTAAAAGTTATGCTGATGGACGCATTGCTCCTTTTATTAGAGTAGTGGATCAATGGGTGCAAGGTATTAATTCTGGTAAAGAAGTAACGCCTTCCCTCCGCGAAGGTGTTTACTCCCAAATGTTGATGGATTTGAGTCATCAATCAAATGAGCAAAATTGTTGGGTTGATGTGCCAAAATTAGCAGAATTTATTAATAGTAATTAAGTAATTAGATTTTATCCTAAAATCTTGGCTTGTGGTTTCTTTTTAGGTTGTTTTGCAACTATGCGTGTAACCGTAAAAGACCCTGTAGCTGTAGTTTTACCAGAAGTATGTTGACAAAAAACATGACCTGTTATCTTTTTACCATCTTTGCTAAGAGTTCCTTTGAATTTTTCTGTAAATCCTCCTCCTACTTCCGTGAAAGTAAATATTTTGCCTGATAGTTTAGGGTTTTTTATGTAAACTTTGCCCCTTTTATTTTGTCGTAAATTAACCCAAGAACGAAAAGGAGATATGCTCACAGTGCCATTTGACTTTTGAATTATACTCAAACGATTAGTTGAAAATCGCTGATTATCTATTGCAGCGATCGCACCAGTACGGCATCCGGTAGTGCGTGGAGCATTAGAATAAAAAATAGGAGTTTTGATTATCCATTTTCCAGTTAAGTTAACGCGCCTTACTGCCGAAGTTGCGGTTACTTGCTCAGGATGGAATGATAGCATTGATAAAGCTAGTAATGCGATCGCCCAGTATTTATATCTCTGCATTTTTATCTGACAGGTGAATGACTATAATGCTTACTCAAATTTACCCAAACGCAATAAACAAATTAAAAATTGCAGCAAAAATTAATATTATTTAATAACAGTAATTAAAAATAATTGTTGCTGTAGTGATCGCAATTTATGAAATTAAAGTTTTGAGAATTTTTTCAACTATTTTTGATTAAATTTAAGAAATAGGCTGGGAAAGCTTCTGGCTCTGCCTCCTCGTTTTTTCGTAATCAGTTTTAACTCACAAGCAAAGCCAGAAAATTTCTCTTTATACCTGCCGGATATCTCCTTGCTATTTTTAAGTGAGTTTTAATCTAATACTTTCTTTCTTGCGGCTGAAACATACTAACTTTAACTGGTAGGTAATTCAAATCAATACCCGCAGGGGAATAGTAAGCAAGTGTATGTTTCATAAAATTAGTATCATCCCGTTGATCGTAATCTGTACGATAGTGTGCGCCTCGACTTTCTTGCCGATTTAAAGCTGAAGTTAAAATCATTTGCCCAACAATCATTAAGCTACGTAATTCTAATGCTTCGATGATTTCGGTATTCCAGAGTTGACCTTTATCATCAAGGTATATTTGTTGGTACTGCTGTTGTAGTTGTTGTAACTTTTCTAAGCCTTCGCGCATTAATTCATCTGTACGAAAGACACCGCAAAACTGAGTCATGGTGTCTTGAAAAGTTTGACGCAGTTGATTAATACGGATAGTTCCAGGTTGCGCTAGTAATGATTGAATTTGTTGTTGGGCTGCTTTGATATATTTCTGTTCGTCTATTTGTGGTAACTTGCGATTTTGGATAAATTGTGCGATCGCTTCCCCAGTTCTTTTTCCATATACTACACATTCCAATAAAGAATTACTACCCAAACGATTAGCACCGTGAACCGATACACACGCGGCTTCTCCAGCAGCAAAGAAAGCATCTATTAAATTTTCTGGACTACTACGCACTTGCCCATCTGTGTTAGTAGGAATCCCACCCATTGAATAATGAATTGTCGGGCGTACAGGCATTGGTTGATTAACAGCATCAATCCCAACTAAACGGTGTGCTTCTTCCCAAGCAAAAGGAACCCGACTCATAATTTTTTCTCTTCCCATGTGGCGGAGGTCGAGATAGACAAATGCCCCGCCTGCACTACCATCGGGATGTATACCACGACCCGCAGCAATTTCTAGGGCGATCGATCTGGATGTAATATCACGGGGGGCAAGTTCCATCCTACTTGGGGCGTATTTTGCCATGAAGCGATCGCCATCACTATTAATTAAATAAGCACCTTCCCCTCTCACCGCCTCAGAGATTAGTACCCCCACCGGATACAAACCAGTTGGATGAAACTGGACAAACTCCATATCTTCCAAAGGCACACCAGCAATGGCAGACATAGCTAAACCATCACCCGTCGAGGCATAGTCATTAGAAGTAGTGTTATAAACCCTGCCATACCCGCCAGTAGCAAACATTACCGCCTTAGCGCGGACAACCTCTAGATTTCCGTTGTGAATGTTATACATCACAATGCCTTTGGCTTGGGCATCTTCCAGAATTAGCTGCATAACGTACCATTCATCATAGATATGGACACCGTTATGTCTGAGGTTATTAACCAATTCATGCAAAATTGCATGACCTGTTTTATCCGCCGCGTAGCAGGTGCGGCGGTGGGAATGACCACCGAAAGCGCGTTGGGCAATGCGACCATCAGGTAAACGGGAGAATAAAACTCCCATGTGTTCTAAGTCAATTACCACGTCTGCTGCTTCCTTGGTGAGGATTTCTACAGCGTCTTGATCCGCGAGGTAATCAGACCCCTTAACCGTGTCAAAGGCATGAGCTTCCCAACTATCTTCTGCATCAACATTCTTTAATGTTGCTGCCATACCGCCTTGTGCAGCTACCGAGTGGGAGCGAATCGGATGGGTTTTGGCAACTAGGGCGATATCTGCACTGGGGTAAGTACGGGCAATTTCTAAAGCAGCGCGGCAACCAGCTAGTCCACCGCCGACAATGATGACATCATGTTCTAACATTTTCGGTCAGATATCTGAGATTTCTAGATCTATGCTGACGCAAATAAAAACTTCCCTGCTTTTATCAAGGAAGTTTTTTGCAAATTTGTTACTTATAGCAACCGCCAAGGCGCTTAGGATAAATCTTTTAGCTCAAACCTAGACATCGAAGTGCGAAATTAAAAAGTTAATGGCTAAAAGCTAATTGCTAACCGCGATAAAAGTTTAACCTTTTGAGCCGTAAGTACTTAATTGGTTACTGCCACTAGATTCTTGCACAGGAGCATTTACAGGACTGGTGCGAGTTGTTTGATTTGATTCTATAGGGGAAAACTCAATATGATTCAGTAAGGTTGTCACGAAAGCAAATAGCAAGAAAGGCAAAGACAGCACTAAGATTAGTCCCACTGTAGCTAAAGCGTATGTATGGCGTGTAGTACTCCACAATGCCAGCGCGGATGCGAGGCTGATAAAAATCACAATTAACCAAATGATGATTTGACCATAAATATCCCCAAAAGTTAGGGTACAGACCATGCGATACTTTTGTAAGCTTTCCATGCTTTTCTCACAACTATTTATTTAAATTTTAAGGATAAGTCCTGAATTAAGTTGTAGGAAATTTTTCAATCTTTCTAAAGAACTTGCAACATAACTTTACAATATCCTACCTAAGAGTTGGTAGAAATTGCGCCTGATACTGTTTTAGCACATCTATCTTTAGTAGGTAATATATAGATAAGAAATAATTTGCAGAAACGCGGATTCAATTATTAATTACTACTGAAGTGGTGGGATTGAAATAACGAATGATTATTTTATTTTTTATAACTCAAGACGCGAGCAAATATTTAAAAAATGATAATTGATTAGTTAATGAACTTAATTGCCGTTCATCCCTGTCTCTAAAGAGACAGGGATGAACGGCGTTTTTATTATTTAGTAGTCGAGGCTTATATATAGAGCATTTTTGGTCAACTAAAGTGAAGAGATTACTCTTTATGGAAGGGATGATCATTTCTGTATTTCCTAACACCAAAAAACCACCATACTTTAATGCGAAGTGAAAGTTCGCTAAAGCTCGATTTTGCCCATTAGGGTTGAAATATATAAAAGTATTGCGGCACACCAACAAGTCTACTTTAGAAAAGGGAGGATCTTGAAGCACGTTATGCCGAGTAAAGATTATTGGAGTACGTAAATATTTATCAAAGATATAGTTTTGATTAAATTGTTCAAAGTACCGCGCTAGTAAAACTGTAGGAACTCCCTTAATACGATTAACTGAGTAAATGCCCTGACGAGCATGGCCAATAGATTTTTGATGAATATCCGTTCCATAAATCCGAACTCTCTGACTAAATTGTTCTACCCCCAAAGCTTCGAGGAATAACATAGCTAGGGTATAAACTTCCTCTCCAGACGCACACCCAGCACTCCAGACTTTGATCCCTTGATTGGGCGATTTATGGCTAATGAGGCGAGGAATAATCTGGGAAGCTATGTAATTCCAGACATAGGGATCTCTAAAAAATGCTGTGTAATTAACTGGGATTGACTTAAGCAAATTTTCGGTTTCTTGTGGATGCTGTTTCAGGTAGTGGATGTAATCGCTATAGTTGGCGATCGCAACTACTTCCATTCGCTGTCTTATCCGGCGCATCAAACTAGAGTACTTGTAACCCGTGAAGTCAAAGTTATTGGTTTCTAAAAGGTAATTTAGTAAATTTTCAAAAGCTTGTGCATCTTTCAAGATCATTTGCTTACTATTTGTTTTTGCCTGTCACAGTGCATTTTTTCAAATCCTTACTTTAATATATACAATTAATTAGATGGCAGAGCCGAGTTTTTTTTCTAAAAAACTAGAAGTTTAAACATAATAATTCATTACTTTACACTTAATAAAAATGCTTTTTTATTAATACTCTTTAAAAAGTAGTACTAAAATTTGCTAACTCTTTTTTTAAATCCATAATCAACTGAAGTTTTACTTTGTGTAAAACTTACACATCAGCCATAAATCATATATGCTATCGCTTGCTATTTCAACTCAAACTCGTCAAACTTCACCACCTCGGAGTCTGGTTTACTTGTATCAAAACTATAACTACTTACTGTACCCGTCTCAGTATCTAAAATACTAAATACTGTTATGTCATTACTAGCAATATAAGGCAAAAACTTACCATCTTCATCAATCAATGGTGCAATTGTTGGTACTATTGGCTCTAACCCATAGGGGTCGCCTATTGCGGTATATTCTTCTTGATAACCAATTGGTACAGGTCGCGGATGGTTACCCAAAGCTGCACCGTAGGAATTACCTACATTAGAAGTTTCTAGAAAATTTGTACCGCTAGAACTAACAAAACGGTTCCACAAATGCGAGTGTCCGAAAAATACCAATTGTACACCAGCACATTCTAATAATGGTACTAAATCACGGTTAATATAATCAGCATTTTTGGGGTATTCGTAACGTATTGCCTTTATACTTCCATCTGCATTGCGTTCAATTACTTGAACTGGATCAGTATAAGCAGGAACAATGTTGCCGCCTAAAGTATGTGGCGGGTGGTGCAACATTACTACCTTATATTTTGCCTGTTTAAACTCTGGGCTATTAAGTTCTGTTTCTAACCATGAATATTGTTCACTACCTTTAGTAATTGGCTCAAAAATATGCTGTCCGTAACCCCAGTTTTCAGGGTGATTCAAGTCTTGTTGTCTTTCTTGGTATCGCCCCTGAATGCTAGGATTAAGGCTGTGCGATCGCCAAACGGCAGTAACGTAGAGAACTACTAGCCAAACATCGCCAAAAGTTACAGAATAATACCTTTTTCCGCCTTGATTACTTTCAGGTAAGCTAAATATTTCTTCGTATGTATCGGTGTTAAAAGAATTGTTTTTTAACCAACTTGCACGTATCTTTTGATTATCGTCTGGATTCAATAACTTGGCATAATTTTTGTAAATTTGCTCTGCTGCTGAACGGGGGAAGACATCACGAAACTGTTTATTTAAACTATTCTCACTTGAGAAACGCCCCATTACTTCGTGGTTTCCAATGGTTGTAAATAGCGGCGCATTTTGAATTAATTGCCCACCTGTATAAACTGTTGTAATTCCGTTTTTTTCCAATTCATAATTAGCACGACCTTGGAGGCAAGGAAAGAAAGAACCCCCACGGTTATCATCAAACCACTCCGAAGCGCGATCTGGAACATTAACCAAATCTCCTGCGTGAAAAACAGCATCCACTTGCCCAATAGTTTCAACTACCTTTTGCAGATTTGCTGATACCATTGGTTGCAACTGGTGATCGGAAGTTAATAATATTTTAAGTGGTGTGCCTGTAACTGGTTTTGCAGCTAAACTAAACACTTCACTACTAACAGAAGTGCCGTCTTCCCTGACACTGGTTACGAAGTATGGAACCCTTACACCTGGAGTTAGTTCACTAACTTCTGCTTCATGTCGCCAAATATGACGCTTAGTTGGATATTGATCAGTCTGATGTTGTTGAGAAAAATTCGCTAATTTTGATTTTTGGTCTTCACAAGTGCGACTAAGTTTATTAGTACTAGCAATAGCAATTTGATTTAACTCTTGACCATAAGTTACAGTATGGCTAGAACCAGCAAATTCTGTAAACCACACTACCCTTACTGAATTTTTAGTAGGTAATTGTAGAAAGGGATCAGTTAATAATTGCGGGTCAGACATAATGATTTCAATAATTAATAATTTATGGTTTTTAAAGTAGCGATCGCTTTGATAAATACAATAACCGTTATGAGAAATCCCATAACGGCTTTTTTAATAATTTAAGTAGTTTAATAATATGACTTAAAAAGCTAAAACCTTCTCTAGATATAAACTTAGAGAAGGTTTTAGTTTTAACTTTTAATCGGAGCGGCGGGATTCGAACCCACGACCCCTACTACCCCAAAGTAGTGCGCTACCAAGCTGCGCTACGCCCCGACACGAATACCTAGTATAACAAAATGGCTAAAATTTGCAATAGCTAAATTAAAAAACTTTTAAAACCTGAACAGCTTGAACTAAACCTGGAACTGCATCTGCTGTCCAACCACCTTCGCCGCGCCGTCCTGTATTCAAAATAAAGCTAAGGCTGTAAGCATCGGGATATCCTGCGACTTCCATCCATAATAAATCGCTTTCTGCTTCGCAGGTGATTTTTTCTTGATCCATTAACTCAGCCGCCATATAGCTCATTGTTTCTGCAAGCTGCGTTAATAGCTTGCAAAAGTCTTGCAGTTCGGCTTCAGTTAGCTCAATTGCCCAATTATCGCTACCAACTAAACCTTGATATTCAGACGCATCTGGGTTCCAGCCAATCCGCCAACCAGAACCGCTTTTGATCAAACGCTCCATCAATAGCAATCCTTATGTTTGCGCTTATGTTGGTTTATATAGGTTTGAAAAACACTTAAATCTTAGTAATTTGCGGGCAAGATGCCCGCACTACATTAAGCCTTAGAGAAGGTTAGCCAAATTTTGAAGAGTTATTAACTAGCTTTCTCTATGGTTCTATTTGCCCCTGCTACTGTAGGATGTTTGGTCGTCACCAATGATTTCAGGTTGTGTAATCTCATCCGACATTTCGACAATTGCCCGCAGTACGGGTTTCATCATTGGATCATCAATACTGTCCAACTCTTCATATCGGCGACGTTTGGCACGATTCGCCACTTGCACTGTAATCTTGTAGCGATTAGAGGCTGCGTTAACTAATTCCTCTGCACGATACATGATTTGAGTTGAATCATACTGGGAACGCCTGTGAAGCATATTTTTTCCTGGTTTCATAGTATCCTCCAGTTTAACTGACTGTTTTGAAAGTGAGGAGTGGACGGTTTGTAACTATGAGTACAAAATCTCTGCTTAAAGATTCCTCACTTTTGGGTATAGCGAGAGAACACATTATTATGTAGATTCGTATCAATCTGTTTATTTTTGAAAACTATCTTTCTAATAGCTGTTTATGCAAACACTAGCTTCGCCAACTGTTCAACGCTATCATCAACCAAATGTCCATCCCCTGAAGATCGTTGTGCTAGGGGATAGTATTGTCTATGGCTTTGGTGATTTTGAGGGTGGTGGTTGGGTAGAACGACTTAGGCGCAAGTGGATGATGCCTGATAGTCCAGGTCATGTAATTTACAATTTAGGCGTTAGAGGCGATGGTGTCCTGCAAGTATCACAACGTTTAGAGCAAGAGTTCCGAAATCGGGGTGAACTGAGAAATCGCGTACCGGATGCGATCGCACTTTCAGTCGGTGTTAATGATGCCGCTAGACTAGGACGTACAAGTGGGCGTTATTTTACTGATTTTGGTGTTTTTCAAGCGGAAATCAGCAAACTATTGGATCAGGCAAAACAGCTATGTCCAGTTTGGTTTGTGGGAATGGTTCCAGTAGATGAATCTAAAATGCCGTTTCTAGATTGTTTTTATTACAACCATGAGGATCAGTATCGTTATAAAGAAGCAACCCGCCTAGCTTGTGAAGCACGTAATATTCCTTATTTAGATATCTTTGATTTATGGATGCAACGAGGTACTGATTGGTGTTGTGAGCAAATGTGCGCTGATGGTTTACACCCTAACAGCACTGGTTATCAGGCATTATTACAAGATGTCCTGAATTGGCAACCAATTAATCAGTTAGCCAACTCCAGCTTAATCACAGCCTAAGCTTTCCCGTGTAGATACAGCAGTTACGGGGTTAACTCCGCTAGCACGTTGACACAATTGCTTAAGTTGATAGCGATCAATAATCGCATCTGTGAAGTCAGCCCCAGCGATCGCAGTATCATTGAAGTTTGTCCCAACCATTGTTGCTTGTCTGAAAATAGCATTAGTCAGATCAGCACCATCTAACGTTACCTGATCAACAAGCGCGTTAGTAAGGTTTGCGTCTGCGAAATTGGCGTTTGATAACGTTCCTTGACTAAGGATAGCGTTAGTTAGGTTAGATCCTTGAAAGTTAGCGCCTTTCATTTGTGCTGCGGCAAATACAGCACCAGTCAAGTCAGTATTAGAAAAGTCGCGGTTTTCTAGAAAAGTATGGGTGTAGTTAACAGTTTTTGTTTGTGCGATCGCGGGAGTAGCACTTAACAATACCCACAGCCATGCCATTGCTAGAACTAGAATTAATGCTAGTAAACGTAGGATAGTATTTTTAATTGTTGTTAAATAAACCATCTTATAAATAATTAAAAATTAACTATTGTTGACTTCGTAAAATTCAAACTTGTTTTTTTATAAACGCCAGTCTTTACCAACACGAATTGTGATGTCTGATTTGATATCCCCAATTGAGGAAGCTTCTATTTTACCTAATCCTAAGAGGTTTTTGAGTGCGATCGCAGCTTTCACATCACCTTGTTGGGCGATAATCTGAGTCTGTTTTTGTGACTCTGACCAATCGTTAACTAAGTATACGTTGTAAAAGCCTTTTGTTCTGAGAAATTCGATCACCTTTTGGTTAATACGAGCCTGACCAGTAGTATTTTGAATAGCAATTCTCAGTTCATTGGCGGAAGGATTAACAGCCAATAAAGTGTGTGTTGATTCTTGACCGAAATAGTCACGCATAATCCGGTCTTTCCCAACTGAATCCATAATCCAGTAGCTAGCCGAAAATTCACCAGGAGTGCTAAATCTACCAGGTAACAGCACCATTTTGAAGTTATCTTGCTGTAGGGTAAGACCAAAAGTGCCTAGTGCCAGAGTTTCTTCCAAGCTAAGGTTAGTATCTATATATTTACTCAGGACGCGAATAAGTTTAGGCAAACGAGTTACCATCGCTGGTGTCTGTAATCTAGCCCTTAAAGATTTCAGCAGTGCTTGTTGTCTTTGTACCCGACCAATATCACCATTGTTCTGATTGCGGAACCTGGCAAACTGTTCAGCTTTTTCACCGTTAAGAATTTGCCAACCTGGAGCAAGATCAATGTGCAAATTCTGAGTATTGTCATGATAAGACATCGGCTCAGGCACAAACACATCTACGCCACCTACTAAATCTACCAATTCACGAAATGCACCAGTGGTGACTCTTACGTATCTGTCAATCGGTACATTGTTTAAAGTATGGTTGACAACTTGTGCAGCTAAAGTTGCTCCGCCATCAGCATTAGCTTGGTTGATTTTAGGAATACTCATACCTGGAAAATCAACACGAGTATCGCGCGGAATTGAAAGCATTTGCACTGAATGATCGCTCGGATCTAGCCGCAACAGCAGCATAGTATCACTACGACCTCTAAATATTTGGCGTGAGTCGCCTGAAACGTCGAGAACACGGTCAATTCCCATCACCAGGATGTTGACTGGTCGTGATAAACCATAATGAAAGCCTTGGCTCCAAATATCCTTCTTTGCTTGTGCTTGATTGCTGAGGGCTATAAATGGAGATAAAGGAACCATCAGCGCCACAGTAGCTCCGAGTGTAGCCGAAGCCACGGCTGTTAGGGCAAATGCCCCGCTCCACAACAGGGAACGAACTGTAAAAAAGTTAAATTTTACGTCTAGCAACTGTTTTGAGATAATTTTAACTAATATTGAGCGGTACGCTTTAGAATTAGGAGCTTTCTTTTCCTGAAATTTGTCTGCGGCATCATTAACAGTTTTGCGGTGATGATTAGCAGAACCTTTGGAGGATTTAATTTTTAAATCCTCTGTCGAATTTTTTACACCTTGTTCCACGTTCACCTCACCATAAAGCTTGATCTGAGCCTACATTAGTGCCGAATAAAAGCTCATGCCGGATTATAACTTGAGCTTTTTATTCAATGCAGTTATAACAATCACTCAAAAAAATTAATCTTGTTGCATAGGGCAAAGTTACTATAGACCCAAAATGGTTACTGCTACCAATGGATAGATCTTTAATTCCCGTTATTCTCGCAGGTGGTAAAGGTGAGCGATTTTGGCCTCTGAGCCGTAAACACCGACCTAAACAGTTTTTGTGTCTAGATGGCAGTGGTAACAGTTTGTTACAGGAAACTGCTAATCGCTTGCTAACAATGGCTGATGGTTGGGAGGGGTTATGGGTTGTGACATCTGCCCAACTAGCTGAAGGAGTGCGATCGCAACTGCCTCAGCTACCGCAAGAAAATTTGCTTATAGAACCTGAAGGTCGAGATACGGCAGCAGCCGTTGCTTGGGCAACGCTGGAGATCTCTCGCCGTTATGGGGAAGATGCAATTATTGGCTTTTTTCCTGCTGATCACTGGATTGGCGATCAACTCGCTTTTCAAAACACTTTGAATGCGGCAACTCAACTTGCGACCTCTTTGGCAGCTATTGTCACATTAGGAATTACTCCTAGCTATCCGTCTACTGGCTACGGTTATATTCAGCAAGGTGAACAAGTTGGCACTTTTGGAGAGTTGCCAGTTTACCACGTTGACCGATTTACAGAAAAGCCAGATCGACAGACAGCAGAAAAGTTTCTGGCAACGAAAACCAGTACAGGTGAATGTCCTTACACTTGGAATAGTGGGATGTTCGTGTTTCAGGCTGGTGTTGTTTTAAACGAATTAGAAAAATATGCACCAGAAATAATTCAACCTTTGAAAGTTAAGGGTTTAGCTGCTTATGGGGGGTTAGCTAAGAAAAGCATTGACTATGCTTTGATGGAGAAGACTGAGCTAACTTATGTAATGCCAGCATCGTTTGGTTGGGACGATTTAGGCGACTGGAATGCGATCGAGCGTTTGATGAAAGGAGATGCGAAAAATGTGGAGTTGGCGCAGCATATCGGGTTAGATACAGAGGGCGCAATTCTTTATGCTACGGATTCCGATGAGGTAATAGTCACGATTGGATTAGAGGATGTTGTGGTGGTGCGCGATCGCAACGTTACTTTAATTGTCAAAAAAGACCGCACACAGGATATCAAGCAGGTAATCAAGTTGCTGCAAGAACATCCTAATCTGCAACAACTGCTTTAATTGGTCATTGGTCATTGGTCATTGGTCATTGGTAAAAAACTTTTGACTAATGACGACTTATATTTGTCAGTACGTTAATTCTAAAATTATTTTTACGAAACTTAATAAGTATTGTAGAGCAATCCAGGTGTTTTGTAACTTTGAATACATTTTGTGAGTAGAGGGGTTGATAAAACTATTAATAACCTTGAGGGATGGGGTTACAAACAAGTACAATTCAGCAAATATAAGAGAGTATTTTTTTGGAAAACTCAATTTACTGAGTATTAATTTACTGGTAGGTTGATTGAAACAAAAATTTCTCAATTTGCATAAATAAAGTGCTTCTAGGGTTCCGGTTTAAGTATTCGCTGCTTAAATGTCTGGGTCGAGAGAAGCAAGCTAAACTAATAGATTTACTGAAAAATCTATCATTAGCTACACGGCGGGATAAAAGCCCGGGAGAAGTAAATAACAGTGATTAACTGTTGTTACTTTCCTGGGCTTTTTGCATGAAGAGCGATACTCCTCCGGAGTCGCTGCGCGATCGCTAACAACTAACTTTCACTTTTTGATTAAACATTGCCTTAATTATGACTGAACAACCTCGCTTTCAATCTCCAGATTCCAACGGAAGTAAGCCTCCTAGCGAGGCTCAACGTGCGCTAGAACTAGAAACGCATTTACCTTTAACAGGTTGGCAACAGGAGGTAGATAGAGGCTTAGAGTTTGGATTAGAAGCCGCAGAAAGTATTCGCGATCGCACTATTCCTACCTTCTCTCGCGGTGAATTACCCCACTACGCAGGTATTAACACCTTTTTAAAAGCACCTTATGTAGAAGATGTGCGAAAAGTAGGTGAATATGATGTAGCAATTGTAGGAGTTCCCCATGATTCTGGTACTACCTATCGCCCTGGAACTCGTTTTGGCCCTCAAGGAATTAGAAGGATATCAGCTTTATACACTCCTTATAACTTTGAATTAGGCGTTGATTTACGCGAGCAAATAACCCTGTGTGATGTCGGTGATATTTTTACAATTCCGGCAAACAATGAAAAATCTTTTGACCAAATTTCTAAAGGAATTGCTCACATTTTTAGTTCTGGTGCATTTCCAATTATTTTGGGTGGCGATCACTCAATTGGTTATCCCACAGTTAGGGGAGTTTGTCGTCATTTAGGTGATAAAAAAGTTGGGATTATTCACTTTGATCGCCACGTCGATACCCAAGAAACAGACTTAGATGAGCGGATGCACACCTGCCCTTGGTTTCATGCCACAAATATTAAAAATGCTCCCCCTCACAACTTAGTACAACTAGGAATTGGTGGTTGGCAAGTACCCCGTCAAGGTGTGAAAGTTTGCCGAGAAAGAGCTACTAATATCTTAACCGTTACAGATATTACAGAAAAAGGCATAGATTACGCCGTAGACTTTGCTTTAGAAAGAGCATTAGACGGTACTGATTGTGTTTATATCAGTTTTGATATTGACTGTATTGATGCTGGTTTTGTACCAGGTACAGGTTGGCCAGAACCAGGTGGATTATTACCACGAGAAGCACTAGCTTTACTCGGAAAAATTGTGCAACGTGCGCCAATTTGTGGGTTAGAAGTAGTAGAAGTTTCACCCCCTTATGACATCAGCGATATTACTTCATTAATGGCAACCCGCGTAATTTGTGACACAATGGCACATTTAGTCAAATCTGGTCAATTACCCAGAAAAGAAAAACCATCCTATATTCACCCTGAAGCGCAGCCAGAATTAGTAGCACAGTGGAGTTAAATGCACGAAACTGATATGACAAAGGCGTTGATTCTCACAGTAAAAGACTGGTGGGAATCACAGCCAGAAGAACCCAAAATTTCACATATTCACCTAATTGTTGGTAAGTTTACTGGTGTTGAACCTGTTAGTCTGCAATTCGCTTTTGAAGTACAGATACGCAACACATTTTTAGAGGGAGTAAAGCTGGTAATAGAGGAAACACCTCTGCTTGCCTTTTGTCACCCTTGCCAACAAGAATATGCTCCCGATATTGGGACGCAATATGCTTGCCCTAAATGCCACTCGCCAATGGAAGATATTCGCTCAGGGCGAGAACTCAAAATTGACCGGATTGAATACAGTTTAGAGACAACTGAGCAGGAAAATTATGCATCAAACATTTGACGCGGCATTAGGAATAAATTTGCTTCACGCTAACCAAAAAGGAGCGGATCATAATCGGGAGCATTTTGATCAATGGGGGATTACTTGTTTCAACATTATGAGTAGTCCTGGTGCTGGGAAAACTGCACTATTAGAGCGTACTTTAGCAGTTTTAGCGAATGAGTTAAAAATTGCGGTTATTGAAGGGGATATGACTACCGAGTTAGACGCTGACCGCTTGCGTCAATATGGTGTTCCTGTAATTGCAATTAATACAGGTCGTTCCTGTCACTTAGATTCCAAAATGGTAGCGGGTGGGATGCACCAGTTAGAACATCAATATAATCCCTCAGAATTTGATTTAGTATTGGTGGAAAATGTTGGTAACTTAGTTTGTCCTGCTGAGTTTGAAGTAGGAGAACACGCTAAAGTTGCTTTATTAAGCATTACTGAAGGGGAAGATAAACCCTTAAAGTATCCGGTGATGTTTCAAGCAGCAGATTGTCTGTTAATTACTAAAACAGATTTGGCTCCTTATTTGGATGTTGATATTAATCGCATAGCTGCTAATGTCCGGCAGATGAACCCTCATGTGACGATTATTGCTGTGAGTGCTAAGACAGGCGAGGGGTTAGAAGCTTGGTTTAACTGGATACGCGCAGAAGTTGCACGAAGACAACAAGCTGCAACAGCAAGTTTAGAACCAGTAACAGTATAAAACGCTGTGAAGAATGAAGGCGATCGCTCCTAATTTTACCAGGTGGTTGCGATCGCGCCATCCTAAATTAATAACTTAAATCAGTTATTTACATAAAAAACTCAATGAAACTCCGCAAGTTACTATCACTATTTGCGCTTTTTTTTCTCAGCCTTGTTTTAGTAGTTAGTTGCGCCCCATCTCAGTCAAATACTAGCTCAGGCAATTCTGCTACGTCCTCACAAACGGCAACAATTCAGATGGGTTTTAGTATTTGGCCAGGATGGTTACCTTGGCAAGTTGCTCAAGAAAAAAAACTTTTTGAAGCCAATAAAGTTAATGTGAGTTTAAAATGGTTTGACGGCTATTTAGATTCCATTAACGCACTTACTGCTGGTCAGCTTGATGCTAACACACAAACTTTGAACGACACGATTAGCTCAGTTGCAGCAGGGGCGGATCAAGTAATTGTGTTAGTTAATGATAACTCCACTGGCAACGATAAAATTATTGCCAAAGAAGGAATTAATACAATTGCTGACTTGAAAGGCAAAACTGTTGCTGTTGAAGAAGGAACTGTAGATCATTTCTTGCTGCTACTTGGGCTAAAAAAAGCTGGATTAACCCAAGCTGATATCAAATTACAACCTTTAGAAACTGGGAGCGCTGCGGCAGCTTTTGTGGCTGGACAAGTTGATGCAGTCGGAGTATTTGCACCTTTTACTAACAAAGCTTTAGAACGTGCTGGTAGTAAAGAATTATTTAGTTCTAAAGATTTTCCTGGGTCAATTCCAGACCACTTAGTAGTGACTCGCAAATTAATTAAAGAACGCCCACAAGATGTACAAAACTTAGTTAATACTTGGTTTGCCAGTTTAGATTATATCAAAGATAACCAAGAAAAAGCTTATGAAATCATGGCAAAACGTGCAGGTGTAACTATTGACGAATATAAAAAATACGCTAGTGGCACAAAAATATTTAGCTTGGAAGACAACCTAAAGGCGTTTAGCGCAGGTAATAATATTTCTTCTTTACCTTTTGCAGCAAAAGAAATTAGTAAATTTCTTTTGGAAGCTAATTTAGCTAAACAGACTCCTGAGCTTAGTCAATTATTTGACGAGCAATTTATCAAAGCCTACGCTGCAAAACAAAAATCATCATAAATGTTTTGTATCAATGGATACAGAACAGCTTACCAGATTATATCGGAATTAACTTAAGCCAGATATGATGCTTCGCTCTAACTATTTTGAGGGCAAAATTATGAACTACCAAGCTGGAGATGTGCAAAACCCAAATCAGCAAGCAAAAATGTTGCCGCAGAGCATTTTTTGGAGTATTGCTGAAGATATTCCTAAAAACTTGTCTTGGGTTTTAATGGCTTTGTCTATTGTAATTCCTTTATTGTTGTGGTGGGCTGTTGCTAGTTCTGGCTTAGTTAAACCTTTATTTTTACCACACCCAACCCAAGTTTGGAATGCTTTTCAAAAACTATTAGGCACTGGGGATTTACAAAAAGATATTTTCTTTAGTTTATTTCGGGTTGTCACTGGATTTGTATTAGCAGCAATTATTTCTGTTCCTGTTGGTACATTAATGGGAACTTTTGCGAGTGTTAGGGCGCTGTTGGAGCCAATTATTGGGATTGTGCGCTATATGCCTGCACCCGCTTTTATTCCGTTGTTGATTTTATATTGTGGTTTGGGAGAAACACCAAAAATTTTACTGATTTTTATTGGTACGTTATTTTTTAATACTTTAATGGTAATGGATTCAGTAAAGTTTGTCCCTAAAGATTTAATTGAAACGACTTATACGTTAGGTGGTCAGAGAAAGCAAGTTTTATTGCAAGTAATTTTTCCTTATATTTTGCCAAGTGTGATTGATGCTGCTCGCGTGAATATGGCAGCAGCTTGGAATTTGGTAATTGTTGCTGAGTTGGTTGCTGCTACAGAAGGTTTAGGTCGTCGAATTAGTGTTGCTCAAAGATTTTTACGAACTGAGGAAATTTTTGTGGGGTTAATTGTGATTGGTTTGATTGGTTTAGGAATAGATCTTTTGTTTCGATTGTTATTGCGGTTTAGTTGTAAGTGGGCTAGTTAAGAGATTTTTAGGAGTTTTTAACCGCAGATGCACGCAGATAAACGCAGATGTTTTTATAGGTTATTGGTTTTTTGCATAAGTTGTAGGTTGTAAGAATAATTTTAAAAGATTCTGCTTATTAATTGCTGCAAGAAATTTTTATCCACGATTATCCATTTTAAGCAAGAGGTTTTTATGCACTTAGAGGTTTCTCAATTACATAAACAATTCAAAACACCACGAGGTTTACTTGTCGCCCTGAAAGATATTAATTTGCACGTTCAAGGGGGAGAGTTTGTTTGCGCTGTTGGTGCTTCTGGATCTGGAAAGTCAACAATGCTCAGGTTAATTGCTGGGTTGGATACACCGACAGCAGGGGAAATATTGGTTGATGGTGTGCGGGTGACGGGGCCTGGATCAGATCGGGGAATGGTGTTTCAAAGTTATACGTTATATCCCTGGATGACGATCGCAGAAAATGTCGGCTTTGGCTTGAAGTTGCAAGGTGCATCGAAGGCTGAACGGCGGCAATGGGTGGCTTATTACTTAGAAGTGGTGGGTTTATCGCAGTTTGCGAAGGCGTTACCGAAAGAGTTATCGGGTGGGATGAAACAACGAGTGGCGATCGCCCGCGCTTTAGCTTCACAACCTAAAATTTTGCTGATGGATGAACCTTTCGGCGCTTTGGATGTTCAAACCAAAGAATCTATGCAGCAGTTTATGTTGGAACTTTGGCGACAAACAAACACCACTATTTTTATGATTACTCACGATGTTGAAGAAGCAGTTTTTCTGTCTCAACGCATCTATGTATTGAGTTCACGCCCTGGAACTGTGAAGCAGGAACTCAAAATTGAATTACCTAGCGATCGCACCCATCACATGAAGTGCGATCGCAAGTTTCAAGACTACAAGGATCAGGTTTTAAAACTTCTGCGCCAAGAGGAACACTCAATCATACCCCATGATGATTTTCAGGAGTTACCTCTAGTAGTGTGATTTTTGTATCAATAGTTACAATCATCTCTAAAAATTGCGTATACCATCACAACTTAATTATGTGGACATCCATCTATTGGTTGATTACTTGAGGAGTGTGGGCAGATATGGCAGGACGATTAGGACGGCGTAAATTTATTATCTATAGTGCAGGAACATTAGGAACAAGTCTTCTGTTAAAGGCTTGCAGCAACCCACCTGCTGGCAACACAAACACTAGCAGTGCTAATACATCCTCAAGTAGCCCAGCGAGTAACGGAAATACGATTAAAGTCGGGATTTTACACTCCTTAAGCGGCACGATGGCAATTAGTGAAAAAAGCGTCGTAGATGCTGAACAATTAGCAATTGAAGAAATTAATAAAGCGGGCGGGGTACTTGGTAAACAAATTCAAGCCATAGTAGAAGATGGTGCTTCTAACTGGGATACCTTTAGGGAAAAAGCTACTAAGCTAATTGACCAAGATAAAGTAGTAACAGTTTTTGGTTGTTGGACTTCTGCAAGCCGCAAGAATGTTTTGCCAGTATTTGAGTCTAAAAACCATATGCTCTGGTATCCCGTACAATACGAGGGTCAAGAGTGTTCTCAAGATATTTTCTATACTGGCGCTGCACCAAATCAACAAATTGAACCTGCTGTAGATTGGCTATTGGAAAATAAAGGTAAAGAATTCTTTTTAGTAGGTTCCGACTACGTTTTTCCACGCACTGCTAATACTATTATTAAGGCGCAATTGCAAGCTAAAAATGGTAAAACAGTCGGGGAAGATTACTTACCATTGGGTAACACAGAAGTAACGCCCATAATTACTAAAATCAAAGCTGCCCTACCTAACGGCGGTGTAATTTTTAATACCCTAAATGGTGATAGTAACGTAGCTTTCTTTAAGCAGATGCAAGGTGCAGGATTATCACCAGAGAAATATCCTGTTATGTCGGTAAGTATTGCTGAGGAAGAAGTTAAGGCAATTGGCCCAGAGTATCTTAAAGGTCATTATGCTTCTTGGAATTATTTTATGACAGTAGATACTCCTGAAAATAAAAAGTTTGTCGAAGCTTTTAAAGCTAAATATGGCAACGATAGAGTAACTAATGATCCGATGGAAGCTGCTTATATCATGGTTTATCTCTGGAAGCAAGCTGTTGAAAAAGCAAAAACTACTGATATTGAAGCTGTAAAAACAGCCGCTTTAGGACAAACTTTTAATGCTCCTGAAGGCAAAGTTTCCTTAGACAAAAATCACCATTTATCTAAATTTGTCCGAATTGGTGAGGTAGGGGAAGATGGTTTGTTTAAGATTGTTTATTCCTCTAAAGAAGCAGTAAAACCTGTTCCTTGGAACCAATATGTAGCAGAAACCAAAGGATATGCTTGTGATTGGTCTGACCTCAAAAAAGGTGGTAAGTACAAAATTTAATATTTATTAGACCAATGATTAAAAATCACAAATTTGACTTTTTTATCGCAGATATCAGCAGGTAGATGCAGATGTAAGCAAGGTTTTACCCTTATGGTTCAAGAGGTCTATTTGTGATTAATCATTGGTAATTGATGACCGAAAAAAGCTAATAGCTAACTGCTAATAGCTAATAGCTATAAATAGTGAGAGGGCTTGTGTTAGAAGGATTATTAGATGGGTTGTTTAATGGCATTAGCATTGGCGCTGTTTTATTAATTTCGGCGCTAGGTTTAGCCATTGTCTTTGGGTTGATGGGCGTGATTAATATGGCTCACGGCGAATTAATGATGCTGGGAGCATATACAACTTTTGTTGTCCAAAATGTTTTTAAAAGTTTGGGTAGCCCTTGGTTTGAAACCTATATCTTATTTGCACTTCCTCTCGCTTTTTTAGTAACAGCTATTGTGGGGTTAATTTTAGAACGAGGGGTGATTCGTTATCTTTATGGGCGACCTTTAGAAACACTGCTGGCAACTTGGGGTGTAAGTTTGATTTTGCAACAGTTTGTTCGCAGTGTTAACTGGGTGCTAATAATTGGAATAAGTTTGTTTTGTCTGCTATTTTTTGGTGCTTGGCAATTTTTGTCGCGCCGTCCTGATTTTGAGCGCATTCGTAACTGGGTTGTGGCAGTAATGCTACCTTTATCTTTGGGAATTGCAACAGCTACAAGTATATTTTTAGGACAAACTTTTAAACTAGCAGTGACACAACCTTGGTTTGGCGCTCAAAATGTTGATGTAACAGCGCCGAGTTGGTTACGTGGTGGGTTGCCTGTAGGTAATTTTCAAATGCCTTATTCACGGCTATTTATCATCGCGTTAACAATTATTTGTTTAATTGGAATTTATATATTTTTGCAGCGTACAGCTTGGGGATTGCGGATACGCGCTGTAACACAAAATCGCAGTATGAGTGCTTGTTTAGGTATTGCTACAGCTAAAGTCGATGCTATCACTTTTGCCATCGGTTCAGGGTTAGCTGGAGTAGCTGGGTGTGCGGTAAGTTTGCTGGGTTCTGTAGGGCCAAATACCGGACAAAACTATATTGTTGATACTTTTATGGTTGTGGTTGTAGGTGGTGTTGGTAAGTTAGTTGGAAGTATTGTTGCAGCATTAGCTATTGGCACTGCTAATTACTTGATTGGTTCTGGTACATTGGCGCTGTTGTTAACACCTGTAAAGCCACTAGCTGAATTATTTACATTTTTTGCAACAACCAGTATGGCGAAGGTATTGGTGTTTGCCTTAATTATCGCTTTTCTACAAATACGTCCTGCTGGTTTGTTTCCACAAAAAGGACGAACAGTGGATGCTTAACAAGTAACAAATAGCAAATAGTAATTAGCAATTAGCAGTTAGCGATTAAATGAGATGACAGTAGATTTAGTAATGGGAAAGCGGAGTATTAACCGAAAGCGAAAAGCTTTGCTGGTAGAGGTAGGGGTTGTGATTGCGATCGCACTCCTTCTTATCCTGATCATGCCAGTTATCCTCTCAGAATTTCGCCTCAACTTATTGGGACGTTATTTAGCTTTAGCAATTGTTGCCCTTGGTATTGACTTAATCTGGGGCTATACAGGAATGCTGAGTTTAGGTCATGGCGTTTTCTTTGCTTTGGGTGGTTATGCGTTAGGAATGCACCTCAAGTTACAAATTCCCCCTGATGCCAGTAGCCAATTACCCGATTTTATGGGTCTCTACGGGGTAACAGAATTACCTTGGTTTTGGCAACCATTTCATTCATTTAGTTTTTCTATCTTAGCAGTTTTACTGCTTCCAACTTTACTAGCTGCCTTGTTAGGTTATTTAGTATTTCGTAATCGAATCAAAGGAGTTTATTTTTCAATCCTAACGCAAGCAGCAACTATTGTTTTTTTTAATTTCTTTAACGGCCAACAAAAATTATTTAATGGTACAAACGGGCTAATAGATTTCAAAACTTTATTAGGTGCTGATGTAGGTAACAATAAAACACAAGTAATTTTTTATATCCTGACAGTAATATTTTTAGTGGTAGCTTATGCTCTCTGTCGTTGGTTAACAACTGGAAGATTAGGACGCTTACTAATTGCCCTACGTGATGATGAAAGTCGAATTAGGTTTTCAGGTTACGATCCTACGGAATTTAAAGTATTAGTATTTGCTGTTTCGGCTGGATTAGCTGGAATTGCTGGCGCATTGTACACCCTCCAAAGCCAATCAATTTCACCGAGAGCAATGGATATTGCATTTTCTATAGAAATGGTGATTTGGGTAGCAGTGGGAGGCCGCGCAACTTTAATTGGTGCAATTTTAGGAGCATTGCTAGTTAATTATGGTAAAAGTTTATTGAGCGAACAATTTCCCGAAATCTGGTTATTTTTTCAAGGAGCGTTATTTTTAATTGTTGTCACAGTGCTTCCTGATGGCATTGTGGGATGGGTGCGCTCGCAAGGCATCAATCAACTTAAATTGCTTCTAGGAAAACGTAAACAAATAGCTACCTACCCCAGTTTAGAAGAAGACCCAGAAATAAAACTTGAGCGCGAAACTTTGGAACATGAATAATAAAAACTAGATATAAACACAAAAATAAATTTAATCCTTCCCCTTTGCACCCTACCCTACGGGAAGCCCCGCAGGGGCTAATGCGCTTCTTTCTGCGACCTTTGCGTTAAAAAAAATCAAGTGAATACCAAAATATTAGAAACCGAAAACGTCACCGTTAGCTTTGACGGATTCAAAGCACTCAACCACCTAACCTTTAGCATGGATGTCGGTGAATTGCGAGTAGTTATTGGCCCTAACGGTGCTGGTAAAACCACTTTTCTAGATGTCATTACAGGCAAAGTACAACCAACCGAAGGGAGAGTACTATTTAAAGGAAAAAATACCAAAAAACTTGCAGAACATCAAATTGCCAGATTGGGTATTGGTCGTAAATTCCAAACACCACGAGTTTACCTCAACCTCACACCCCGCGAGAATTTAGAAATTACCTGCAACCGCCGGAAAGATGTCTTTAGCAGCTTGTTTAGTAGTTCCTCAAAAGACGAAAAACACAAAGTTACAGGATTGCTAGAAACTATTGGTTTATCTGCAAAAGCCGATATTCCAGCAGGCTTACTTTCTCATGGGGAAAAACAACGCTTAGAAATTGGAATGTTAGTTGGACAGTCACCAGATTTGTTGCTAGTTGATGAACCTGTTGCGGGATTAACAGATGAAGAAACTTATAACATTGGGGAATTATTGTTAGCTTTGGCGCAAAGTCATTCAATTTTAGTCATTGAACATGATATGGAATTTGTCAGGCAAATTGCCCGCCAAGTGACAGTTTTACATGAAGGTTCGGTGTTATGCGAAGGCACTATTGAAGAAGTACAGAATGATCCGCGTGTAATTGAAGTATATTTGGGACAACAATAAAATGCGATACTCCTGCGGAGTTGCTACACAAACGCACAGCCAAAATATGGAAAATCCTACCCTTAAAAGATCAGGGCAGGATACTTGATTGACCATGATAGAAAATTCGCTCTTTTGCTATCTAATTACCTACTTGCTACAGTCGAATCACTGGTGAGATAAATGTGTCCTAAAGCTTTACCGTTGTAAGTGCGTTTAGCTAACCGCCAATCAGAATCTAAATTAATTTTGACAAATCCTTGACCAATACCATTGCTTCTACCAAGTTCAATCGGTTGAGCATTAAAATCTCTTGATTTAGTCCCCAGCAGCACCAGTTGATTACCACGCTGTACGATATCGAAATTATACTGCGCCCCTAAATCAACACCTGCTTGCCGCATTGAGTAACCGTTACTATCAGTAAACCGTCCACAAATGCCAGTAAAGTCAAAGTCTAATAATAACGGCTTAACTGTACTGCCACTTTCAGCCCAACACGCTCTTTTGTTGGATAATTGCTGCAAAATCACCAGTTGATAGCGATTTCCACTTAACGGTGCAGCCACCACTACAAATTGATTTTGAGCAACTTCTTGTTGACCAAACAAAGAAGAACCTACAGGTCTGGGTAGGATAACTGGTGAATTGTTATTGTTTTGAGAACCTGGTGTGACATTGATGGGGTTGACAGCAATTGGCTTAACAGTTGGTTTCTTAGCTATAACTGGTTTCTTCGTTGTAACTGGTTTCTTAGCTGTAACTCGCTTTTTAGCTGTAACTGGTTTCTTAGCTGCAACGCGCTTTTTAGCTTTACGAGCTTTGCTTTTAGAAACAGTTTTGGCATAGCTTGGTGCAGTAAGTACGAAAGAATCCATCACCATACTTCCAGTTACACCGATTAATAAAGCTGAAGCAACAACAACTTTAAGAGGTAGTTTAGTAGCAATGGATTTAACAGAATTAATTACAGAAGAGAAGGTATTATTGGTAGCACCCGTAAGTTTCATAAGCTTTGTGGAATCACTGAACTCTATTGATTTCAGTATTTCCTGACTACCCCGATACGTGGGGTGAGTAGTTACCACTTTCTGTATGCGTCTACAAGGTAGCTATTGTAAACCTTAGTTGTTGGTTATTAGTAGTAATTTAATAGTGGTCAGTTAGACAAATGGCTAATTTAAGATTTTGGATATAGGTATAAATATGACACCAGCAAATCAAGCGATCGCACACACGCCTACAAATACCCCTTCTAACCAGCTAATGCTGCAACTATCCAACCTTAATGTTTACTACGGTGAAAGCCATATCCTCCGGAATGTAGATTTAACTGTGTCAGCAGGGCAAATGGTTTGCTTAATTGGACGAAATGGCGTAGGTAAAACTACTCTACTGAAAACAATTATGGGATTAATCAAGCCCCGAACTGGCACAATTAATTTTGTTGGTGAACCAATAACCAATAAATCACCAGATCAAAGGGCAAAACTAGGAATTGGCTATGTTCCCCAAGGGCGCGAAATCATCCCGCGGTTAACTGTAAAAGAAAACTTATTACTAGGTTTAGAAGCAAGACGCGATCATAGCAAAGGAAATCAAGAAATTCCAGCAGAGATATTCGCCTTATTTCCAGTCTTAAAAACCATGCTGTCTCGTATGGGTGGTGACTTAAGTGGAGGACAGCAACAACAATTAGCGATCGCTCGTGCTTTAATGGGAAAACCTCAGTTATTAATACTAGATGAACCGACAGAAGGTATTCAGCCTTCAATTATTCTTGAAATCGAAGCAGCGGTACGTCGAATCATTGAGGCTACTGGAATTTCTGTATTATTAGTAGAACAACACCTGCATTTTGTCCGCCAAGCAGATTGGTATTACGCGATGCAAAAAGGCGGTATTGTTGCCTCCGGTGCTACTAGCGAATTAAGTCAGGATGTTGTTCAAAGATTTTTAGCAGTCTAAAAGCTGAAAAGGATAGATATAAAAATTAATTGCACTGGATAAAAATTCAAAAATCAGAATTAAGTACGAATTCTGTACAACTAACGGATGAATAAACGGGTTTAATGCCCTTACCAAATCTATGATTTGATGGTCTGCAATTATAGGCTGCTCTGTTTTTAACTTTATGGTATCCCCCACTAAGTGATGCAGTAGAGACGCGAAATTTTGCGTTTCTACTGCATTATGACTTCTTCAATTAGAACAAGTTACCTTATTAAAGGTTTTTTGACCTGTAATTAAAGAATTTTTTGTTAAAGTCCAGGTTTCTTGAGTACGTTGAGTGTCATATTCAATTTTAGTAACTACTTGCACTTTTAATTTATTGCCAGTTAATTTTCCTGTGAATGATTGATCAGCCGAAGTATAGTACCCTTCACTCTCATCATGAATTCCTATTTCAATATTTCCAGTAACATTTTTATTCGCCTTAACAGTTAATCTAGCTTCACCGGAAAACGTTTTTGTTTCTATCTTAAAACAATACTTTCCTGCTTTTAATGTTTGAGGCTTTGTAGCTTTAATAGCAGCAGTCTGAGCTTGTTGATTTTTATTAGTATTAAGCTTATTGCTAGCACTACTGGCAGATTCAGCCAGAAAAGTGTTCGTTAATAGCAATGCTGTAACAATACTAAACAATTTTATGTTTGATAAATTGAAAGCAAACATATGAGCATTATCTCCACTTATTTCAAGAAAATATAAATATTAATGACGCTAAATTAACTTGGTTAGTTCCAGTTATTTAGAAATGTTATAGCACTCTTTCGTAAAGGCCAGGACAAATTGTAGAAGCCCAAAACGATTGAAAAGCTAACTGCTATAGCTCAAAATATCAATATTAAATTTGTAGAAGAAACGCATGAGTCATAATAAAGAAGTAAAAATTTACTTTTTACGTGATTCTTGGTAATTAATAGACTTCTTCTGGCTCTTGACTGCTATCTACTTCATTTTTACATTTTGTCTCTAAAACAAGAAATAACGTTGCGCCATCGGTAAAACTGTTGCAGGTTCGCAGGTTAATAACTCACCATCTGCCCTAACTTCATAAGTTTCTGGATCTACTTCCATCTCAGGTAAAGCATCATTCAGTTTCAAATCGCGCTTACTAATTTGGCGTGTACCTGATACGGCAACTGCTGGTTTTTGTAACTTTAACTGTGTGGGAATATCTCGCTCTAATGCTGCCTGAGATACAAAAGTTAAGGATGTCGCAGAAATTGCACCGCCAAAACTACCAAACATTGGGCGCATATATACAGGTTGTGGGGTAGGAATACTGGCGTTAGCATCTCCCATTTGTGACCAAGCTATCATACCGCCTTTAATTACTAATTCCGGTTTCACCCCAAAAAATGCAGGTCGCCATAAACATAAATCTGCTAATTTACCAACTTCTACCGAACCCACATAATTAGCAATTCCGTGAGTAATTGCCGAGTTGATCGTATATTTAGCAACATACCTTTTAGCACGGAAATTATCATTCTCAACACCCCCTTGATGAGGGGGGGTTAGGGGAGGTAAATGTCCTCTTTGCACTTTCATTTTATGTGCTGTCTGCCAAGTGCGAATTATTACTTCTCCCACTCTTCCCATTGCTTGAGAGTCGGAAGAAATAATGCTAAATGCGCCTAAGTCGTGCAAAATATCTTCAGCAGCAATAGTTTCTCGACGAATTCTTGACTCTGCAAATGCCACATCTTCTGGAATAGCTGGATCTAGATGATGACATACCATCAACATATCTAAATGTTCATCTAGAGTATTTAAAGTATAGGGGCGCGTGGGGTTAGTAGAAGAAGGCAAAACATTAGCTTGACCACAAACTTTAATAATGTCAGGCGCATGACCACCGCCAGCACCTTCAGTATGATAAGTGTGAATTACACGGTTTTTAAAAGCAGCAATTGTATCTTCTACAAAACCAGCTTCATTTAATGTATCAGTGTGAATTGCTACTTGGATATCATACTCATCTGCAACACTTAAACAAGTATCAATTGTTGCTGGTGTAGTACCCCAATCTTCGTGCAATTTTAATCCTATTGCACCTGCAAATACTTGTTCTATTAATCCTTCAGGTTTGCTACTATTACCTTTACCTAAAAAGCCTAAATTTACAGGGAAAGCATCAGCAGCTTGTAACATTCGATAAATATTCCAAGCGCCAGGAGTGCAAGTTGTGGCGTTTGTACCTGTGGCGGGGCCAGTACCACCGCCTATCATTGTAGTAATACCAGATGCGATCGCAGTTTCTATTTGTTGCGGACAAATAAAATGAATATGGCTATCTATTCCCCCCGCAGTTAAGATCATTCCTTCGCCAGCAACAACTTCTGTACCAGCGCCAATAATAATATCTACGTTGTCTTGAATATAAGGATTTCCTGCTTTACCAATTTTATAAATATGTCCATCTTTAATACCAATATCAGCTTTAACAATTCCCCACCAATCGAGAATTAAAGCGTTAGTAATTACTAAATCTACTGCACCATCAGCATTAGAAATGGGAGATTGCCCCATACCATCTCGAATAACTTTACCACCACCAAATTTTACTTCGTCGCCGTAGGTAGTAAAGTCTTGTTCAACTTCAATGAATAATTCTGTGTCTGCTAGGCGGATGCGATCGCCTACTGTTGCGCCATAAGTTTCGGCGTAGGCTTGACGATCCATTTTATAGCTCATAATAGCTCCTTGTTAGGTTTTTTTAACGCAAAGATCGCAAAGGAAGGCGCAAAGAATCGCAAAGGTTTTTTAATATTTTTTTGTTGGTAATAAAATTGTAATTTTTACATTTTAAGTCTGGTTAAATATCTGCGTTTATCTGCGGTCTAAAAAAAATATTAATTTTGCCAGATATCTATTTTATGGGTAATTGACCGTTTATTTGAGCATTAAAGCCGTAAACTTGGCGACTACCCGCAAAATCAACTAATTGCACTTCCTTTTCATCTCCTGGTTCAAAACGCACTGCTGTTCCTGCTGGAATATCTAAACGCATTCCCAGTGTTTTTTCCCTGTCGAATTGTAAGGCTGTGTTAACTTCATAAAAGTGGTAATGTGAGCCTACTTGAATTGGACGATCGCCTGTATTTGCTACTTTTATTTTTAAGGTAGGACGACCCGCATTTAGTTCAATTTCTCCCTCTTGGGCAATAATTTCACCTGGAATCATTTTCACCTCTACTATTGAATAGGATTATGCACAGTGACTAATTTAGTACCATCAGGAAAAGTCGCTTCTACCTGCACATCATGCACCATTTCTGGTATTCCTTCCATCACATCATCTCGCGTTAGCAAGGTAGTACCATAACTCATTAATTCTGCAACAGTTTGACCATCCCTAGCACCTTCTAAAATAGCAGCAGTAATATATGCTACGGCTTCTGGATAATTTAACTTTAATCCTCTATCTTTACGACGTTCTGCGACTAAAGCAGCAGTAAAAATTAACAATTTATCTTTTTCTTGTGGGGATAACTGCATTAACCTCAAAACCTCCTTTTTTTTGTTTACATTGTGATGCGTTTAGAGTAGTTTATTACTTAAATTAAATTTGCCAAACTCTAGGTAGACACGCAGCTTTATTTATATAAGATAGGCGCAGTAATTTCCACACCTCAATAAACCAGCTACGTGCTTCGAGAGTAGAAAAGCCTCGATAGCGACAAAGCATACCTTCTAAAAGTGTTGTCACTCCAGATTCTCCTTGATATTCTCCTGCTTGCCAACAAGTACGCGCTTTCTCAATCAAATCTTTAGAAACTGCTTTCCCAACAAAGGCAAAACTAGCTATAACTGGATATCCAGCCAAACCATGAGGACTGTAAATTACTTCTTCTTTTCCTGGTATCCATTGCCGATCTATCCAAATAGGATCGCCTTGTCGCCAAATTTCGGTATGCGATCGCCAATTTCCCTGCAAAAACTCTTCTCCCCTTGCAGTACGACCTAAACGGGTAATTTCCCAACCCATCCAAGTTGCATTAGTAGCTAATTCTACTCGCAAATCTTGCCGATAATTAGCATCATTAAAAATAATATTCTCCTGTGGCAACCATTCTAAACAAGCACCCGCTTCAACTTGCATTTCCACAGTTTGTCTAGCTTCTAAACCATTACTACGATAGATTTTGCCAGCAGCAGCAGAAGTAATCAAAGCATGGGTATTAGGTTGTAGGTGTAAATTTAAGGACAGGCGGTCGCCACCCACAACACCACCAGCCGTATGTAAAATCACACTATGGCAAACTTCTTTCCCTTCTGGATAAAAAGGTCGCTGCACCTTCAACGGCGCTTTTCCCTGACTTTTAATTACTTTAGTTCCCTCTCCACAACAAGCAAACTCTAAATTAAGGCTTCCATGCCAGCTAGACTTCAAGGTATCCTTATTTTCAGCAATATTGATTTGATTCACACAAGATAAATTTATTCTGATTGCTCAAAAAAAATACTACTTTTTACTTGTTAACCCTAATATCTCAGTAATGCTGACTTTAACAACAAGATTACCAGCAAATCATCATGCAACAGTCAGCTTAACTCTTTCTCTTACTGCTGAGGAACGCGCACGTAGCCGCTATCGTGTTGTAGCAGATAACGGCGAAGATGTCTATCTCTATTTAGCTAGAGGTACAGTGCTATATGATGGCGATTTACTCAAATCAGAAACAGATAGTAATTTAGTGCGAGTAATTGCTAAACCCGAAGCTGTTTTTACTGTCACCGCTAAAAACCCATTAGATTTACTAAAAGCTGCCTATCATTTAGGCAATCGCCATATAGCTTTAGAAATTAATACAACTTATTTAAGATTAGCTCCAGATTATGTATTAAAAACAATGCTAGAGCATTTAGATCTACAAGTTACAGAAGAAATAGTACCTTTTCAACCAGAAAGCGGCGCTTATGGACACAATTAGCAATTAGCAATTAAATATTTTACCGCCAACATGAGAGAAGCAATTAATCAAAGTTATCATAATTTACTACATTTGCTGCAACTAACTAATTCTGCTTTACCAATAGGCGCTTATAGCTATTCCGAAGGTTTAGAAACTTTGGTAGAGTTGGGCAAAATTAAGGATAAGCAAACTTTAGAACATTGGCTTAACCAAGAATTATACTATGGAGCCATTCGTTTAGAATCTGCTGTGATGGTAAGAGCTTTTAACAGCGTAAAGCAAAGAAACTTGGAAAGATTAAACTATTGGAATAAGTGGTTATCTGCTGCTAGAGAAACGGAAGAATTGCGGAATCAAAGCTGGCAAATGGGATATTCTTTGCTAAGACTTATCCAAGAAATACAACCAGAAACTATACCCATAGTGACGGCTTGCGGTAATCCTTGTAATTATGCGATCGCATTCGGTTTAATTTCATCCTACTGGCAAATAGAGTTATTACCTGCAACACTAGGTTATTTACATAGTTGGGCTAGTAATTTAGTCAATGCAGGCGTTAAACTAATTCCGTTAGGACAAACTGCTGGACAACAAATACTACTTAACTTACACAATAATATTAGCCATGCAGCCCCAGAAATTTTGACCTTAGAAGATGATAAATTGGCTAGTTGCGGATGGGGATTAGCATTAGCAAGCATGGCACACGAAACACAATATACCCGTTTATTTAGGACTTAAATCTGAAGGGGCGACAAGCGCCCCTTAACCCTTGCGGTGTATTAAGTTGGCTGAATTATGGTAGAAAAAGATACGTCAGTCATTGTCCCCCACATACGGCTCTAAATATGACACCAACAAATCTTCAATTTGTTGAATCAGCCGTTGACGGTGTTGCCAATCTATGCTGCGAAGTGCCGCCAGCATGACTGCATTGCTGCTATGAACGCACACTTCTGCCAACAGAGTGTACTGTTCCTCACCCAACGCTGGGTTGCGCTGCTGCAAAATATTTCTCATAAAGTTAATCGCTTCCTGGGTCATGCTGTCATCAATTGACTGAAAAATCTGGCGCGATACAAAAAACTGTACAAACACCACCCGTGACACAGGCTGCTCAAATAGTTCAGCGACAGAACTCGTAATGGCGTGAATCATTTGGCGGAGCGGCAGTTGGACAATTTCTTTCACATTTACCTTCGCCCACATAACTTTGACACGCTCGATATGGCGTAACTCCATCGCATTAAAAATAGCCGCTTTATCTGGAAAAAACTGGTAAAGAGAACCAATCGCAGTTTCCGCTTTGGCTGCAATTAAATGGGTAGTCGCCGCTTCATAGCCCACCTCGTCAAACACTGCCGCCGCTGCGTCTAAAATTTTTTCTACTCGTTCTTTACCTCGTTGCTGTTTGGGTTGACGGCGCAGACTACTTGACGAATACGAACTTTTTGTCATATTTTAAAAACACGACGGATTTCTCACAATTTCAGATATAACGGAGAACATTATGCAGTCTATGCTTCCCGGTGCGCCTTGGTTGTTGGCGCACAAGTCCATGCTAACCGTGAACCAACTGCAAAAAGTTTCCTTGTATGGCACTGACTATGTTATATGGAAAGATGTTGTTGGAGCCATCCATGCCCTGCCCAATGCTTGTCCACACATGGGAGCAATGCTATCAGAAGGATGGTGCGAACAACAGAGCGATGGTACAACATCTGTAGTCTGCCCATTTCATGCCTTGAAGTTTGATTCGCAAGGCTGCACCGTTCTGCCCGGATCTAATAAGAAAACATTACCTCAATTAAAATCCTTAGAACTAATTATTCAAGGAGATCTCATCTGGTCGTATGGTGGATACTCACCGAAAATCCCTGTCCCCACAGTGCTGAATGAGATTGCCAAAAGTTACTATTTTGTCGGACATACAGCAGATACAAGTATCGCGACAGATTTGCTAACCATGCTGCTGAATATGCACGACTATAATCATCAAAATGGCACTCACCGCAATTTGTTTCAGATTACCAATGTGGAGTTTCATCAATTCATTGATGACGGGTATCATTCCCATGCGTTTTATGATATGCCCACAACTTCTTACAGCTTCGCAGAAAAGCTCAAGAAACCGGATTTGTTTTTGCTGCCCAGCACAATTAAAGCGCACCTAGAAAATCATTTCCCATCTCTAATAATTTTTCATGGAGAAATGCCATTGGGGAAAGTCGCGCAGTGCCATATATTTGTTCCAGAAGCAGAGAATCGGACACGGACTTATATATTGCTATTTGGTCAAGCTAAACATCCTGCCTTTAAGCTATTTGGTAGCACGTATCTCAACTTTGGCAAAATTGTAGTGGATCAAGATGCGGATATTTTGGGAAAGATTTATCCAAATACGCCTCAGAAAATTAAACTCAACAATGAAGTCGGTATGGACTGGGTACGACGTAATTTTGAAAGTTTCCCTAATGTTGTGGAACCAAATCTCTCAAAGTAGATGGCGCATACCCCTTGCTTGTGGACTTAAATATTAATTTGCTTTGCGTATCTCGGCGTTTTCCCCTGCGAATAAAAAATTAAATATTGCTTTAGCAATAGATATTATTGACTTACACTAATTTAGATAGTAATAATAAACGCTAACCGCTAATAGCTAATTGCTAACCGCTATTTATGAGTGCTTTTCGAGTAGGAATTGCTGGCCCCGTCGGTTCTGGTAAAACAGCATTAGTTGACGCTTTATGTAAAGCAATGCGTCAAGATTACAATATTGCTGTTGTTACGAATGATATCTATACACAAGAAGATGCCCAATTTTTAGTAAGAAGTCAGGCATTAGAAAGCGATCGCATTCTTGGTGTAGAAACAGGTGGTTGTCCGCATACAGCTATTCGTGAAGATGCTTCCATTAATTTAGCAGCGATCGCACAACTAGAACAAAATTTTAGTAATTTAGATTTAGTCTTTGTGGAAAGTGGCGGTGATAACCTCGCTTCAACCTTTAGTCCAGAATTAGTTGATCTAACAATTTATGTAATAGATGTTGCTGCTGGCGATAAAATTCCCCGCAAAGGTGGCCCAGGAATTACTAAATCTGATCTATTAGTAATTAACAAAATTGATTTAGCACCTTATGTCGGCGCAGATCTCAACATCATGGAACGAGATACTAAAAAGATGCGTAAAGATAAACCTTTCGTATTTACAAATCTAAAAACTCAACAAAAACTAACAGATATAGTAAGTTTTATTCTTGACCGTAGCTATCTCCCAAAAACCAATAACTAAACCAACAATCCATCCGTTACATCCGTTTAATCAAAATCATTACTAAACTTTAAAACCATCCGTTGCCACATCTGTTGCCACACTATTTCACTTAGCTGCTGTTCTTTCAATCCCGCGTGTTTTCAAAATATCACTGAACGTAGGACAGTATATTGGTAAATTATACGTCCCTGGATTCACAGGATTTTCATAGCTAAAATGCCTGTAATTCAAACAGAAACGATCCCATGCTGCCATTTGAATTTTGAATACATTAATTAAAATATTAGCAAGCCAAATAGATAGTGGAATACGATAATGAATTTTTTTTCCAAAATAATCGCAAACTTCTTCAACAGCTTGATCTACAGTAGTTTTTTGATTTCCTAATACTAGCTGGCGACGTGAAAAAACTCCTTCTTCCCAGCCAGGTAGAGGAGGATTATCGATCAAATATCTAACTACCTGAGCAATATCTCGCGCATGAATAAAGTGGAAACTGCCATCAGCTTTTAGCCAACGAATATACTTTACATATTTCACAATGTCTGGTAAACCAGCAGAAATATGAGAATAAGGTTTATCAGCATCTCCGCCTAGTACTAATGTTGGATACACGGTAGTAATATGGGGGGCGATCGCTAATTTTGGTAGCCGACGGATACAGTCAAATTTAGAACGAATATAGTCCGTTCCCATTTCCCCGGCTTCTTTAAGTAATTTATGGTTGCGATCCAAAAGACTGGCTGTAGAAAAATAAATTACTTGTTCACATTTATCTGGAGCAAGCATATTTAACAACTGGAGAGTTTTATTGACGTTAATATCAAACGCCTCTATACCACCCCAGCCTGCTGCTGTCAGTACAACCTGATCCATACTTTTAATCAGGCTAGTTAATCGCTCAATGTAGCGCATATCACCTTGCACTATATTGACCCCACTGCGGGCTTTGTAGTCAATTCGCAGTTTGCTTGGGTTCCTGACTAGCAAGAACAGTTCATGATCTGTTTCTTGGATCAGGGTTTCGCTAATGTAGTGACCGATACAGCCACTAGCACCCGTCACTAAAATCCGCTTTGGGGTCATGGGAGGCATGGATTTTGGATTTGTGCTATTAGATTTATATCAAATCCGGTTGATTAATCATTAATGTCAGCAATAGAGAGTTGCCCTCAATGGCTGCTATTGTTGCTAATTTAAGGCTTAACCAAACGGATGATTCTTATTTGTTAGATTCAACTAGGCATGGGTAGCTAACAACTTATCAGCTTGCTTGGCAGTTTCAAAGAAGAAAGCCACATTTTCTTCTGGGGTGGTAGGTAAAACACCGTGACCCAAATTCATGATATGACCACGCTTACCAGCTTTACGGATTGTATCTAAAATGCGATCGCGGATAAAATCTTGCGAACCATATAAGGCACAAGGATCCATATTACCCTGAACACCCATATTAGCGCCCAATCTAGCCCGCGCTTCCGCCATATCTACAGTCCAATCCACACTAATAATATCGACTCCAGATTTGCCCATACGTTCCAATACACCAGCGCTACCACTGATATAAAGAATCATTGGTGTATCTGGGTGAGTAGCCTTAACTTGTTGTACTACTCGTTGCTGATAAGGTAAAGCAAAAGTTTCGTAGTCTTGGGGGCTAAGTTGACCCGCCCAAGAATCGAACATTTGGACTACTTGAGCGCCAGAATCAATTTGGTAGCGAGCGTAAACAGCGATCGCATCGGCTATTTTAGCCAAAAGCTGATGCAACATTGCTGGCTCACAAAAAGCCATCCGCTTAATATTTACGTAGTCTTTAGAGCTTTTACCCTCAATTGCATAAGCTGCTAACGTCCAAGGCGCACCTACAAAGCCTAAAACCGCAGCTTTGTTGCCTACTTCTTGACGCAAATTTTGCAGAATTTGCCGAATAAACGGCATAGATTCCTCTGGTTCTAAAGGATGTAATTGATCAATTTGCTCTTGGCTACGGATTGCGGGTTCAATAACCGGGCCCTTACTTTCAATGATGTCAAAGGGAATACCGATTCCTGGTAGAGGTGTGAGAATATCTGAAAATAAAATTACTCCGTCTGGCTGGAAAGCTTTCCAAGGTTGCAGTGAAATTTCTATCGCCAGTTCTACTTTTTCAGAGCGGTCGCGAAAAGAAGGATAGCGATCGCGCAACTCCCGATAAACTTTCATATAGCGACCTGCCTGCCGCATCATCCACACCGGCGGACGGTCTAAAACTTCACCACGCGCCGCCCGCAACAGATAAGGAACCTGCGTTGAACCAGTCATTGAAACCCCACTATAGACAGTTTATTAAAAGCATTTGTTAGCATACCACTGAATCAATTATCAATTATCAATTATCAATTATCAATTTCGGAGAGTCCTAACGCTGATAATGAACTTTGATCAGCATCTAAAACCTACTCCTCTCTCCTCCCTCCTCCCCCCTCTCTATCACTACTGACAATGAACCTTGATCGGCATCCAAAACCGCCATAACACCTACGGGTAAAGCCGCGTTGCTGCCATCGTGACCGAAGGGGAGGTCAGAGACAATCGGGATGCCGAGATCACAAAGGCGATCGCGCAACACTTCTTCAACAGTGAAACTAGGTACATCTTGAGGTGCTTGACAACGGCTAAATCGTCCTAAAGCAATTCCTCGGACTTGCTTTAATGCACCTGTTAAGCGCCATTGTGTGAGCATTCTGTCAATCCGATAAGGCGCTTCTGTGACATCTTCAATAGCGAGAATTATCCCCTCTAGCGGCGGTTGAATTTGTGTCCCTAGTAAATGAGTTGCTACAGTCAAATTGGCTGGTAACAAAATCCCAGAAACCTTACCACCGCCCCAACCCTTGCCAGTTAAAGGTTCTAAAGAACGTCCTTCTACCCAGTCAAATAACCGCCGAATAGACCAATCTGGCTCAGAGGCTATAGTTGTCAATACCGGAGCGTGAACGCCTGAAACTCCGACTGTGGCTAAACTCCACAGCAAACCTGTGACATCAGAAAAACCAATCAACCACTTAGGATTTAAGATTTTCTCCGTGTGGCCCTGATTTTCTAAAATCCAAGTCCAATCCTCCAGTAACCTAGCACTACCATAACCGCCCCTAGCGCAGAGAATACCACGACATTCGGGGTCTTTCCAGGCTTCTAATAGCTGCTGTCGTCTCTCGACATCTTTACCAGCAAGGTATCCCCATTGACGATCAAAACCTTGACAAAATTCTACTCGGTAGCCGTGCGATCGCCAAAGCTCTACACCCTTTTGGAAAGCCTCAAACTCTCGCAGCGCTCCACTCGGAGCAATAACTCTGAGCAAATCACCTGGCTTTAGTGGCGGTGGTGGTTGACATAAGTTCATATTTAAAATTGCAGCTAGTGTAGTTTTTAGTTTTTCACAAAAATATTGTTATTCTCCAAACGGGAAAATTCTCTTGATAACAGAACTTACACCTACTTAAAATCACATATCTCAGAATGCCTCATTCCTAAGTTAAAGTGAAATGCGGCTATCCAATTGTCATTCCTACGGATGCCCGTACAGTCTTGGTATTCAGGAAAATGATACGATTAATTTTGGAGGATCAAATCTCTAAAGCCTAGTTGTTGCCGCAAGCTAGGCAATCTGGCTTATAAGCACAGCTTTCTTATACCCAGAACGGGTTATTCAACGGTAGTTTTTAAATTAATACTTCACACTTCATAAGTTCTTCGTTTCAAAAGTCCCCCCCCTCCTGCTATGTTGAAAAATTTACTAGGCGATCCTAACGCTCGCAAGCTTAAAAAATACCAGCCTTTTGTGGCAGACGTTAACGTTTTGGAAGAAGAAATCCAAGCGCTGTCTGACGAACAACTCAAAGGCAAAACCGCAGAATTTAAACAGCGACTCCAAAAAGCGAAGACACCGCGCCAAGAAGAGGAACTGTTAGACGAAATTTTGCCAGAAGCTTTTGCTGTTGTGCGAGAAGCAGGACGGCGGGTTTTAGGTATGCGCCACTTTGATGTGCAGTTATTAGGTGGAATTGTACTGCACAAGGGTCAGATAGCGGAGATGAAAACAGGGGAGGGAAAAACTCTTGTTTCCACCCTACCCGCTTACCTTAATGCCATAAGTGGTAAAGGCGTTCACGTTGTAACGGTAAACGACTACCTAGCCCGCCGTGACGCAGAATGGATGGGGCAAGTACATCGCTTTTTAGGCTTAAGTGTAGGCTTGATCCAAAGTAGTATGGGGCCAAATGAGCGTAAGAAGAACTATGGGTGTGATGTTACCTACGCGACTAACAGTGAGCTAGGATTCGACTACCTGCGTGATAATATGGCAACCTCAATGGCTGATGTTGTCCAACGCCCCTTTAATTTCTGCATCATCGACGAAGTAGACTCGGTATTAATTGATGAAGCAAGAACGCCTCTGATTATATCGGGACAGGTAGAACGCCCAACGGAAAAGTATCTTAAAGCTTCAGAAATTGCTCAACAACTGAAAAAAGAAGAGCATTATGAAGTTGATGAAAAGGCGCGTAACGTTCTGATGACCGATGAGGGATTTGCCCAAGCAGAGCAGTTATTTGGGGTTACTGACTTATATGACCCCAATGACCCTTGGGCGCACTATATATTCAACGCGATTAAAGCTAAAGAACTGTTTCTCCTCGATGTCAACTATATTGTCCGCAATGACGAAGTTGTAATTGTGGATGAATTTACAGGTCGGGTACTGCCTGGACGACGTTGGAGTGATGGCTTACACCAAGCGATTGAAGCAAAGGAAAGGGTAGAAATTCAGAATGAAACCCAAACTTTAGCAACAATTACCTATCAAAACTTTTTCTTGCTGTACCCTAAGTTGTCTGGGATGACAGGAACAGCTAAGACTGAAGAAGCAGAACTGGAAAAAATTTACAAGCTGCAAGTAACAATCATTCCAACTAACCGCAATTCTCAACGTGTAGATGTCGCGGATGTAGTTTACAAAAGTGAGATAGCAAAGTGGCGTGCGGTGGCGCAAGAGTGCGCTGAAATGAATCAAATGGGTCGTCCTGTATTGGTTGGAACAACTAGCGTTGAAAAGTCGGAAGTCCTCTCGCAGTTGTTAAATCAGTTAGAAGTTCCCCATAATCTGCTTAACGCCAAGCCAGAGAATGTGGAAAGGGAGTCGGAAATTATCGCCCAAGCTGGACGTAAAGGTGCTGTGACTATCTCTACAAATATGGCTGGTAGAGGCACAGACATTATTTTGGGTGGTAATGCTGACTATATGGCACGTCTGAAGGTGAGAGAGTACTTCATGCCTCGCGTTGTCCAACCTGAAGAAGAGGATGCGTTTGCAGCAATGCGCGTTCCAGGGGCAGGAGGGGGTAGAGGCCCAGCCCAAGGCTTTGCTCCTGGTCAAAAGGTTAAGACTTGGAAGGCATCGCCAGAGATTTTCCCCACGAAGTTGTCAAAAGAAACTGAACAACTGCTCAAGCAGGCAGTAGATTTAGCAGTACAGAAATATGGGGAGCGGAGTTTGCCGGAATTGGAGGCAGAGGATGTGATCGCTGTTGCTGCCGAAAATGCTCCAGTAGATGATTTAGCGATTCAACAAATGCGGGCAGCTTATAAGCAAATCCGTAAAGATTATGAACAGTTCACTAAGCGCGAACATGATGAGGTAGTTGAACTGGGTGGATTGCACGTAATTGGTACAGAACGTCATGAATCACGCCGTATTGATAACCAATTACGGGGTCGTGCAGGTCGCCAAGGTGACCCTGGAAGTGCGAGATTTTTCTTGAGTTTGGACGACAACTTATTGCGGATTTTCGGAGGCGATCGCGTCGCTGGTTTAATGAATGCCTTCCGCGTTGAGGAAGATATGCCGATTGAATCGGGTATGCTTACTCGCAGTTTAGAAGGAGCGCAAAAAAAAGTTGAAACCTATTACTACGACATCCGTAAACAGGTGTTTGAGTACGACGAGGTGATGAACAATCAACGTCGGGCAATTTATGCGGAACGGCGCAGGGTTTTAGAAGGTTTAGACTTGAAAGAACAGGTGATTGCGTATGCTGAAAAGACGATGGAAGACATCGTTGATGCTTACGTTAACCCGGAACTACCACCGGAAGAATGGGATATTAATAGCTTGGTAGGGAAAGTGAAAGAATTTGTTTATTTACTGGCAGATCTTGAACCAGAACACCTGGATGATATGACAGTAGAACAAATCAAAACTTTCATGTCTGAAGAAGTTCGTAAAGCTTATGACTTGAAAGAAGCACAGGTAGATCAGATTCAGCCTGGTTTGATGCGACAAGCAGAACGCTTTTTCATCTTGCAACAAATTGATACTTTGTGGCGGGAACACCTGCAAGGAATGGATTCTCTGCGTGAGTCAGTTGGATTGCGGGGTTATGGTCAAAAAGACCCACTGATTGAGTACAAGCAAGAAGGTTATGAAATGTTCTTGGACATGATGGTTGATATTCGTCGGAATGTAGTTTACTCACTATTCCAATTCCAACCGCAAGTTCAACCACAAGCAGTTTAAGAGAAGAGAGGAGAGAAAACTTATCCTCGCTCCTCGTCCTCGTTCCCAGGTTTAACCTGGGAACACTTTAAAGCTAACTGCTAAAAGCTAACCGCTAATTGCTATATAGCTAACGTTCAACTTTAAAAATTAATCTACTGAGAAAGTGACTATTTTCTAATTGATAAAACTGAGCATCCCCTCCCCAAAAACGTAAAATCATTTGGCAAATTTTGAGTTGCCGATTTGGTGGTTGCTCTATTAAAGTAATATTAGCGCTAGGAGCGTTAGTGTCTTTAGTGGGAAAAAATTCTAGGTTTTCACTGCTAGTTTTATTCGGCTGACTATCAGCAATCAACAATTCTATAAAACCCGCTACAGCTAAGTTTTGTTTTTCTCCAACTTCCGAATGAAAGTCTAATCCCCTACTGGGTTTTTCCCTACTCCATGCTTCTGCATCTAGAGGGCGACACCAAATATCAATTCTATTTCCAGATTTGGCTTTGTAACACGCTGTCAGCAAAATGTCAAATAATATACATTCAAGTTTGAGTTGATTTGCAGATATGCTGGTACTTCCAATATTTTTTACCATTACAGTTAGCTGACGCTGATTGAACAGAGGCTCGACACGACGCAGCAGCCGCTTGAATAAACCTCCCAACAGTACAGCACTAATATGGGGGTTGGTCTGCCACTGTTCCTCGTTAAGTAATGGACTAAGGGGCGTGAGTGTGCTTTCTAAGTTGTGTAAAATTTGTGTAGCACGCATACGCTTGATAGTGGGATCGCCGTTTGACTGTCCTTGGTCTGAGTATTCAGACAGTAGTTGGCTAACACTGCTAGCGACAGCGTGATGCAGCATTTCTAAGCAGCGGTGTTTGTACCAGTTAAGCTGTTCTAATTCTTTAATTTCATTACTCATTGTGTTGCTCAGACGGCGGTACTGACGCAACCAAGTAAACTGCCTGACTAAGGTTTCCAATGATTGAAGTAGTTGTGGCGACCACTGATGTTCAGTGGAATCGACTAACAGCAAAATACCAGTAGGTATTTTGGAACTGCTAACTAGAGGTATGACTAATAGCTGACCAGTACCATTATGCTTCAGCCAACTGCTAGATTCGGCTGGTAGCTCGTTAAATTTGCGAACTAAGAAGCTTCTAGTAGCGATCGCTTCCCGAATTAATGGATCGCTCAAAGGAATGGCAACGTTGGCAGCAAAGCCAAAACGAGGATCGTTGATCGCCGCCGATTGTACAACTAAGGATTTTTGCTTGCTTTGATTTGGTTTTTGAGGCATCCACCCTAAAATCCCTACTAAGGGAGATGCCATTAACTTAGCTAGATATTTTATCCAGGCACGTTCAAAAGATGTGGGATCTGCCGAACCACTTAAGAGTGCGGTTAATCCTTCTTGGAGTGTTTTATTGGCAATTAATAAGTTATCAACAATATTTTGAAGCTCTAAATTTTTCAATAACACACCAATCTGTTGAGCAACTATCCCAACTACTCGGCGTTCAGTAGGATTCCAAGTGCGGGCAGTTCCATGTGCCACTATCAGCAAAGAGTTATTTTGAATATTGCCAGTGCGACAAACCAGAAGCGATCGCATTCCCAACTTCAATAAGGTTTCGCGCCATTCTCCAAGTCGCTGATCTTTTTCCCAGTCCTCAATTGCCAGTACTTCTGAGCTTTCGTGTATTAACTGCCAAGAATCGTAAGTAAGTGCCGCTAAAGGAGCATTAAGGGGCGATCGCTTCGGAACTTGTTGTTGATACACAACGGCATATTCTACTGTTGAAGCGACTTCAATAGCTTGTAACACTAGGAAACGTTCAACACCAAAACGATTTAAGATCAATTCAGCAGCTTGCCTGATCCCTTTCTCCGGCTCAGGATACTCAGCCATAGAACTAGCAACTTCACCGATCAAGTTGGTATCTTTCTGAGTTTCCTGAAGGATTGCTTCTACATCCTCCTTGCCTGCAATCAAAACAATCAGTTGGGCAGCAGCACGGACATAATGAGCTTCTGAATCTTCCCAGATCCGAGCTTCGTTGTCTTCCACCGCCAGAAACCCCACCAATTCCCCTTTTACTAAAACTGGTGCAGTTAGTATAGACCGCGCCCGAAATCGTGACAGCAAAGTACCTGTCACTTCAGCATTTAAGGGGCTTTTGCTAGAACCAATGGCAACTGTCTGACCTGCTGCTAAAGCCAAATAAAACTCACTCACATCTTGGACATTCAACCCAGGAGAACTACTGTCTGGGTCTTTTAATTTACGGGCAGTCTGCCGATTACCAACTTTTTGCCAGAAGTAGCGTTTATCTGGAGAATACCAGTAAAGATTTGTCCGCGTCGGCGCTACAAATTCATGGGTCGTGTTCACCAGCACATCCAGACGATTAGCTAGGGTTGGCAGGCTTTGTAGCTGCTCTAGCATTTGAAATAATGATTTGTCTGGGCGCTTGATGGAGGCGTACTGCCATTCCACCTCCATTTGGTAGAGCTTAGTGGCTAATCCCCCAAAAAGTAATGATAATTGCGCTTTTTCGCTAGTACGGGGAGTAGTTCCCCACAGATGCGATCCCAGCATGACAACGCCAAAACAGCGATCCTTATAGCGCAAAGGAAATACCAGTGTCCCCTGAATTCCAAATTCAGTAGCCGCTCGACCCCATTCCCCAGCCCGCCCTTCTGTTCGCAGGTCGGGAATACTCAATGGTCGCAACTGGATTACTACCTGCTCTAATAAGTCGCCAGGATTGAGAGAAAACTTTTGTTTGAGAAATTTCACATCGCCTGTTGGTGTGATGCCCCCCTTGCCCACCAAACGGTGTTCTACACGATCATAAAGACCGAGCCAGATTAAGCGATAGTTAAATTCTCCTTTAAGGTAATCAAGGGTCGCTTCCGTGAGAGTTTCTACCTTTTCCTCTTCACGTATGGTTTGAAGGACACGCCCCAAGGTAACCAGTTGTTTGTCGTAGGCCGTCTGAATTTCTTGCTGACCCATGTTTTTAAAATGTGATGGCAGAGGGCGATCGGGGAAAGCTGTATAGCTTGTATTATCTAGGATGCCCTGAGTGAAGATGGTATATTCTGAATTTACGCACTTTAATCGTGAAATCAGTAATGCAAGAGAGCAAAACCTCCGTAATTACTAGCTAAAAAGTAAAAATTGCTGATTTTATTATTGCGTAAGTTTTGATATTGTCACTTGCAGGGAAGTAGTTATCTATAAAGTGATTATTTTGGGTTTAGGACTTTGGATATTTATCAATTAGCTATTCGTCCGATTTTGTTTTCTGGTTTAAATGCCGATCCCGAATCGTTACATCAGCAAACTCTCCGAGTTTTGAGTTGGTTAGATCAATCTGATAGCTTCCAAGCTAGTTGGATTAAAGCTCAGTTTCAGCAATCTTTTTGCATACAAGATCCACGTTTGGAACAAATTCTTTGGGGGCTAAAATTTGATAACCCTGTGGGTTTGGCAGCAGGATTTGATAAAGATGCTGTTGCTGCCGGAATTTGGAGATTCATGGGTTTTGGCTTTACAGAATTGGGTACTGTCACATTTCATCCACAGCCTGGAAATCCTCGCCCCCGTTTGTTTCGCTTACCAAATGACCAAGCTGCCTTGAATCGTATGGGATTTAATAATCAAGGTGCAGAGGCAATGGCAAAACGTTTGCAAGCTAGGCTCTTTGCTGGGGACTGTGTAGAGGCAATCACAAGGCAAGAAAATATCCACTTAGCAGGTGGTACTCAGCGTTGTTTTCCTATAGGGATTAATCTAGGTAAATCTAAAATAACTCCTTTAGAAGAAGCTGCAACTGATTACTTAAATAGTTTTAATTTGCTTAAGAATTTGGGAGACTATTTTGTAGTCAATGTTAGTTCGCCTAATACTCCAGGGTTGCGATCGCTGCAATCTTCTGAGCAATTGGCTGTGATTTTAGACACACTACAAAGAGAAAATCAAGGACACAAACCCATTTTAGTCAAAATTGCTCCAGATTTAGAGTTGGATGCGATCGCAGATGTGTTAACCATTGCTCAAAGGTACAATCTAGCTGGTATCATCGCCACTAATACTACTATCAGTCGTGAAAATTTAAACACCCAAGTCCTTAAAGCTACTGGTAAAAACATTCGTGAAGAAGCTGGTGGAATTAGTGGTTTACCCCTGCGCGATCGCTCTACCGAAGTGATACGCTTTATTTGGCAGCAAACCCAAGGGAAACTACCTATTATTGGTGTTGGCGGCATTTTTACCCCAGAAGATGCTTGGCAGAAAATTACAGCAGGTGCTTCCCTGATTCAATTGTACACTGGCTGGATTTATCAAGGCCCCTGGATGGTACGCCGGATTATGGCAGGACTATTACAAAAGTTGGAAGAACATAAATTAGCATCGATCTCTGAGGCAATTGGATTAGATGTAAAATTGTAATTATACTTGCATATTATGAAAGCATTAAATTTGTTCACTCAAGATGGATTGTATTTTGGGATACTCTTTTATTTTAATTTAAAAGATATATTTATTGAATATGTAATTACAATAAAAAAATAAGTAGTTCCATTAATAAAAATATTCAACTGCTTAGATTACTCAAAAATCTAAGCGATCAACTCCTAAAAAGCAAATTAATCCAAAATTTTTCACTTACCTTTTACTCTTAACTCTGGTGCGTCAATATATCAATAAAATAGGTAAATTATATAAACATAACTTACCCTTTTACTGAGGATTTTAATCACATAGCCTCAACCCAAATTAATAGCAAGTTATAAGCTTCAAGTCTTGGTAAAAATAACCACACCGATCTTCTTTAAATATGGCAACAATTATTCGCAAGCAAGCAACTACTTTGATCGGCTTAATCGGCTTGCTGATGGTATTTATCTTGCCATTTACAGGAGTAGTTTATCAATTAATTTCAGAAATTGACTACCAAATCAACTTTGCCAAGCAAGAATTGTATGGAGATGCTTATTTACCTCCTTTGTGGAAAATGCTAGAACATATTCCACAGCATGAATTATTAGCACATGATTATTTAAGCAAAGAAATTAGTGCAGTAGAACTATTAAACACTGAAGCTCAAATAGAGCAAGATTTTCAAGATTTAGCCAAAGTTGAAGCCGAGTTAGGAAAAGTATTAAAAACTCGTACTAAATATGAAGGACTTAAGCATAATTGGCAAAGTATTAAAGAACAATTGCCTATTTTTCAGAAAAATACAGTTAACGACTTGTATATGCAAATTTTGCATAATCAGTTAATAGCTGAATTGCGGAATTTTATTACCACTGTAGGTAATAGCTCAAACCTCATCCTCGATCCTGACTTGGATAGCTATTATTTAATGGATACTATTTTGCTCAAACTACCTGATACTCAAGATAAACTCACAAAAATAGCATTTTTAAATCAAGATATTATTGAACGCCATCAAGTTAGTCTTGAAGAGAAAGCAGAAATAATTATTTTATCAGGATTAGTAGCAAGTAATCAAGAAGCGATCGCTAAAGGAATCACTATTGCTTTTCAGCATAATCTTTCTCAAAAACTTCAGCCAGTTTTAGAAAAACCACTGCAACAATCAGCCGATGCGATTACCACATTTTTAGAAAATTTAAATCAAAAAATTATTAAAACAAATAATTTAAACGATCAGATATTAACCGCTAGTTTATTTCCTGCTCAAGCAATTACCACTAATTCAAAATTCTGGTATTACACAATTTACGAATTAGATGAACTTTTGCAAGCAAGAATAAATAAACTTGCCCGCAAAAAGTACTTCGTTGAAGCTTTTGCATTGTTTGTTCTGGTAATATCTCTTTACGTTTTCGTCGCATTTATCCGAAATCTAATTAAACGCAAGCAAACAGAAGTAGCCTTACAGGAAGCTGAAAATAAATATCGCAGTATTGTTGAAAACTCACCCGATGGGATATTTCAAACGACACCAGAAGGAACTTATATCAGTGTAAATCCTGCGCTGGCACGGATTTATGGCTATTCTTCAGAAGAGGAACTTACGGCTAGAATTAGCGATATTCAAAAGCAACTTTATGTTAATCCTAACCGTCGGACAGAATTTCAACAATTAATGGACAATTACGATTTGGTGTCTGAGTTTGAATCTCAAATTTATCGTGCTGATGGCAGTATCGTTTGGATTTCGGAAGATGCTAGGGCTGCTCGTGATGAGCAAGGAAAATTGCTTTATTATGAAGGTACTGTTAAAGATATCACTGAGCGCAAACAATCAGAAGAAGCTTTGCGACAAAGTGAAGAAAGATTTAGATCTTTAATTTCTAATATTCCCAGTGCAGTTTATCGCTATCGCGTAGATTCTGACTGGACAATGGAATTTATTAGTAATGTCGTAACAGAAATTACAGGCTACCCTGCCTCTGACTTTATTGAAAATAAAGTTCGCACCTTTAGCAGTCTCATTCATTCTGAAGATCAAAAAATAGTTAAACAGGCTATTCAACAGAGTATAGAAGATAAACAACCTTATGTAGTGGAATATCGCATTTATCGCACGGCGGATAAAACATTAAGATGGGTATGCGATAAAGGTCAAGCAATATTTGATGATAATGGCAATGTTTTATGGTTAGATGGGGCAATATTTGATGTTACTGACCGTAAGGAAGAAGAAGCATTACGGCAATCAGAAGCAAGGTTTAGAAAACAAGCACAGCAGTTAGAACAAGCGCTGTCTAAACTTCAGCAAACTCAAACACAATTGATTCAAACAGAAAAAATGTCTGGTTTGGGTCAAATGGTTGCTGGCGTTGCCCATGAAATTAATAATCCTGTTAATTTTATTCACGGTAATCTCAGCCATGCGAGTCAATACATGGAAGATTTGCTAAATTTAGTTTACTTATACCAGCAACATTATCCTGACCCTGCCCCTGCAATTGCAGATGAAATTGAAGCTATCGACTTACAATTTTTAGTCGATGATTTACCGAAAATCTTAGCTTCGATGAAAATAGGTACTAACCGCATCCGCGAAATTGTACTATCGCTGCGAAACTTTTCTCGGTTGGATGAAGCGGATATGAAATTAGTTGATATCCATGAGGGTATTGATAGTACTTTGTTGATTTTACAGAATCGACTCAAACCAAAGGGAGGACAACCACCTATTCAATTGATCAAAGAATATGGTGATTTACCTAAAATTGAGTGCTATGCTGGACAGCTTAATCAGGTATTTATGAATATCCTGACAAATGCAATTGATGTATTGGATGAAGATAACCATCAGCGTTCTATCGAAGAAATCAAGCAGCAACCTAGTATTATTACTATCCGCACTAATGTCTGTAACGATGATTTTGTAGTAGTGCGGATTGCAAATAATGGCCCAGCAATGCCGGAAGATGTTAAAAAGCGAGTATTTGATCCGTTTTTTACTACTAAAGAAGTAGGAAAAGGAACGGGACTAGGGCTATCAATCAGCTATTCAATTGTGGTAGAAAAGCATCAAGGATCAATTTATTGTGAGTCGATGCCAGAACAAGGCACGGAGTTTTTTATTAAAATTCCGGTATTGCAAAGTAAGGTTGTAGAAAAAACACAAGAGCTTGTAACTGTGGCAATTTAACTTAAAATTAAAGTCGCTCATTGTTAATTTTTTTCAAGTGCTGGTTGAATACAATTATGTGTTTTTTAGAGTCAAAGATAATCTGCCCTTTTTGCTGTAACTCACTTAATAGTCGTGTCATTGTTACTCTGGTAGTGCAGCAAGCGTTGGCAAGATCTTGATGAGTCAGGCGAATACTCAATCGAGTTCCGTCAGTTACAGATTGACCGATTTCCTGTTTTAGTAGTTGTAATAGTTGTAGCAAGCGGTCTTTTACTCGTCGCTGTGCAGAAACTGCTAAAAATGCTTCTGTTTGCTGTAGCCTACGGCTAATTTTGGGTAAAAGTACTTGGGCTAAAGTTGGGTTATGTTCTATATCTATTAACGGAATGGATACTAGCTGAACTTGTGGTGACATTGCTGTAGCATGGCAGGTTTTCAGAGAAGTTAAGCTAGAACCAAATACCATTAACGGTGTTGCTAACCCCATGATCGCTGTTTCGCTATTCTCAAAAATAGTTGTCAGTTTTACTGAGCCTTGACACACTAGCCAAACAGATTTACTGTTGAGCGGAATATTTTCCCCTTGTGAATAAAAAGATTTAGGGTAATCTACGCTGGGATCATAGCTACTTGTTTCTAGTGAGTTTATATGTAGTTTGCGTTGTGTGATGTCTCGTAGCAACCAGTGTAAAGTAAGTAGATTACCCTCGCTGTCGCGGATAGTTTTTAAGGTTAAAGCTACGTCCAAGCGATCGCCGCTACGTGGCTGCATACAGAGAATATATTCCGGCTGGCGATCGCTTTTTTGTAACGCGACTAGCTCGGAACAAAATCCTGAACGTTGCTGATCTAAGATGAAGTTAGCTAATGGTTTTCCTAGTACAAATTTTGGCGCAATCTTCAGCAAGTTAGCACCAGCAGAGTTAGCTTCGAGAATAATCCCTCTAGGATCAGTCACTAGGTAAGCCTGGGGTGCTAAATCAAAAATATTTTGGTAACGTTGGCGTTCAAATTCCAACGTTTGGTAGACATCTAAGATTTCTTCATTTTTCTGCTGTAGTTCCTCTAGGGTGACTTGTAATTCTTCAGCAGCAGTGGCAAGTTCCTTAAAGGCTGCTGGTAAAAGTTCTGAAGAGTTATGTAACCCGCTTTTAGCATATAATTCATTAATTCTTCGGTATAAGCCGTCTAGTTGATCAGCGAACATATACTCATCCCCCCCCCCGCATAAGAAAAACTTATGATTTATTTTAATTATCTATTTTATAGATAGATAATCTTATTATGCGTCAAATATGAGAGAGATTTCGCTAAAAAAGCAGTATTCTGAAAAAAAGTTACATAAATGTATTGAGTGTCACAATCTAGCTTACCGATGACCTTAATTCTTAAGATAGAAGCGACTGGAGATATAAGTCGCTATTTTTATATATTGAATGCAATTTAGTAAAGAGAATTAACCAGCCAATAAATAACTAGCTCTGAAAGCGTTCAATCAAAAATGGTTGGTTTTAATAAATTTAATTATGTACCAGTCTATTTATAGTATTTATAAATAAACTTAACCGTTTATTGGTTTGTTTATAAATACAGCGATATTTCATCAGAAATTGCCTAAAAATATAATATTTTTGAATTAAAAATTTTGGTAGATACTTCATGCTTCAGTTTTTAGTCAGTCTTTTAGAATTTTGCTTGAGCCGTTTATACAAAGATCGATTTTATCCACGATTTTATGTACTAGAAACCGTTTCTCGCGTTCCCTACTTCGCTTTTTTGTCTGTACTTCACCTGTATGAAAGCCTTGGTTTATGGCATCAATCGGACTGGATTAAAATCCACTTTGCTGAATCATGGAATGAGTTACATCATCTCCGAATTGTTGAAGCATTAGGTGGCGGGGAATATTGGCTTGACCGTTTGATTGCTCGTATTGGAGTGTTTGCTTATTACTGGATTTTGGTATTTTTTTATCTATTTGCTCCACGTAGTGTTTATAATTTTAATCAATTAGTTGAACAACACGCTTATGAGACATACGATCATTTTGTAAAAGGTCATGAATTTGAACTTAAAAGCCAACCTGCTCCGCAAGTAGCTATTGATTACTATCAAAATGGTGATTTATATATGTTTGATGATTTTCAAACTGATAAATTACCGGAAGAACGCAGACCGAAAATTGAAAATCTTTATGATGTGTTTGTAGCAATTCGCAATGACGAAATGGCACACATCCACACTATGATTGCTTGTCAGCAGCCTGATGCTAAAGAGCAGTTAAAAAGTCCGCATAGTCGAGATACTTTGAAAAAAGCTGATAGCATATAGCTGACGGCTGACTGCTATATGCGTTGCTTATCTGTGAAAATGCCGAAGTTTTCTTTGCTGACACGCTGCACTAAAGTTAAACTGCATGAGGAAACTATTCGATAGCAACAGCAACGGAAGCAAGAATGACAAGGACTGGCATCGGCATTCGTACAGCATCAAAGCGTCCTGAACGCATGGCTGGTCAAATTCATGTTTACGATGGTGTAGGGAAGGGAAAGTCGCAGGCAGCTTTAGGTGTGGTTTTGCGTTCAATCGGGCTAGGAATTAATACTGATGCCGATACGCGGGTTTTGCTATTGCGGTTTCTCAAGGGGCCAGGAAGGTCTTATGATGAGGACGCGGCAATTGAAGCATTGAAGTGTGCTTTTCCTCATTTAATTGACCAAGTGCGGACTGGTAGATCAGAATTTTTTGGTCATGATGAAATTACCCGTTTTGATCGGTCTGAGGCGCTGAGAGGTTGGGATGTTGCGAAAGGCGCGATCGCATCTGGTTTATATTCTGTTATTGTCTTGGATGAGCTAAACCCTGTATTAGATTTGGGTTTGTTGGCTGTAGAAGAAGTTATTAAGACGCTGAATCATAAAGCTGAAGAACTAGAAGTAATTATTACAGGTCGGGCAGCACCCCAAGCATTATTAGATATTGCGGATTTGCACTCGGAGATGAAACCTCATCACCACACCATCGCACAGGAACAAGGAATTGAGGGAATTGAAATCTATACTGGTGCGGGTAAAGGTAAGTCTACGAGTGCTTTAGGCAAGGCTTTACAGGCAATTGGGCGGGGAATTAGCCAAGATCAATCTCACCGAGTATTGATTATGCAGTGGCTAAAAGGTGGTAGTGGTTATACTGAAGATGCGGCGATCGCAGCTTTACAACAAAGTTATCCTAATTTAGTAGATCATCAGCGTTGTGGTGGGGATGCGATTGTTTGGCGGGGACAACAAAAAGAATTGGATTATGTAGAAGCAGAAAGAGGATGGGAAATTGCTAGAAGTGCGATCGCATCTGGTCTTTATAAAACTATTATCCTTGATGAGCTTAATCCTACTGTGGATTTAGAATTGTTGGATGAAAGACCAATTGTAGAAGCATTACTGCGTAAACCTCGTGATACACAAATTATCATCACAGGTCGCTGTTTAAATACTCCGGCTTATTTTAATCTCGCTAGTGTTCATTCTGAGATGGTTTGTCATAAGCATTATGCAGATAGAGGGGTAGATTTGAAGCGCGGCGTAGATTTTTAAAATCAATCACCAATTACCAATCAACAAATCTACCTACCTTTATAGACTCGTATCTATCAATACCTCACTCATACTGAAAGATACGGAGTTATTGTAGTCACCCTTGGAGAGATTATGCTCACGGCTACCTACGATCTCAGGCTGGTTCTGCTTTCAATTGCGATCGCTACTATTGCCTCTTACACAGCACTAGATTTATCTGGAAGGATTACAGCAGCTATCGGGAAATGTCGTTGGCTGTGGCTAATTGGCGGTGCGACTGCAATGGGTTTAGGGGTTTGGTCGATGCACTTTATCGGTATGCTGGCATACAAGTTACCGATCCAAATGGTATACGATCTGCCGATTGTTATAGCCTCAATGTTGGTAGCTATCATTGCCTCTGGTGCGGCTTTATTTGTTGCTAGCCGCAAAACAATGGGCTGTCTGCCCTTGTTTTTAGGCGGTACATTTATGGGGTTGGGAATTGCTGCCATGCACTATACAGGCATGGTGGCTATGCACCTAAATGCTGTGGTTCACTACAATCCGCAGTGGGTAGCACTAAGTATTTTGATTGCGATCGCGGCATCTATTACTGCTTTATGGTTAAGTTACAGAATGCGGAGTGAAACCCCTGTAACTGGCATCCTCCAAAAGATAGGTGCAGCAGTAATTATGGGCAGTGCGATCGCGGGAATGCACTATACAGCTATGACAGCCGCTAGTTTCCAACTGATTCCCCAAGCAATTAAACCGTCATTTCCGGTGATCAACTATCCTTTGCTGGCAGTAGGGATTGCGATCGCCACGATGATTATCCTTACTCTAGCTTTAATCGCTGCCCTCTTAGAACAATACGTTCGAGTACAAATTTCTTCTGCCGAAGTATTACGTCAAAGCGAACAGCGATTTCGCTCATTAGCGCAAAACGCTTCAGATATTATTGCTATTCTCACGGCTAATGGCATAGTTACTTATATTAGTTTGTCTCTTACTCCCGTCCTTGGTTATGACTCCCAAGATTGGTTGGGGAAAAAAGCCTTTGATTTTGTTCATCCAAATGACTTAGCTAAAGCAGAACGCCTGTTAGCAGATACTCTCGCTTATCCAGCCGCTAACATTACGGCTGTGATGCGTTTCAAGCACGCTGATGGTGACTGGCAAGATTTTGAAGTGATATTTAATAATCTTTTGAATGATCCTAGTGTCGCAGGAATTGTCACTACTTACCGCAACATTACAGAGCGCAAACAAGCAGCTTTAGCCCTAGAAAACCGTATACGTCAACAAGCAAATGTGGCGGAATTAGGGCAGGTGGCGTTAGCAGGTACAGATTTAGATACTCTGATGGATCGTGCTGTTGATGTCATCGTCCAAACTTTGGATATAGAATTTTCAGCAGTTTTAGAATTACTGCCAGATAATCAAGAATTGCTTTTACGTGCAGGGGTGGGTTGGTTAACAGGATTGGTAGGAAACATTACCGTCAAAACAGATAGCAGTTCTCAAGCTGGCTATACTCTTTTAGCAAAAAAACCTGTAATTGTAGAAGATCTCCGCACAGAGTTTAGGTTTAGTGAAGCAACTCTGTTGCACAATCATCAAGTTGTCAGTGGTATGAGTGTGATTATCCAGGGTAGCGAGAATCCCTACGGAGTATTGACAGCACACACAACCCAGAAACGTAAATTTACTCCAGATGATCTTTATTTCTTAGAATCAGTTGCCAATGTACTATCTACAGCAATTGAGCGCAAACAAACCGAAACTTTACTGGCGATGTATCGACTTTTGTCTGAACATACCCAGGACATCATGTTATTTACTCGCATGAATGGAGAGATCATTGAAGCGAATAATGCTGCTCTTAAAGCTTATGGGTATAAAGCTACAGAAATGCGATCGCTCACTCTCAAAGATTTAAAAGCTACCCCTAAACACTGCATTATTCCTTCTCAAAGAGAGCAAGCTGATTCAATTGGGTTAGTTTATGAAACCCTGCATCGCCGTGCTGATGGCAGTACTTTTCCAGTAGAAATTAGTTCTCGTGGTACTCGACTAGGAGAAGAACGGGTAACATTAAGCATTATTCGTGATGTTACCGAGCGCAAGCGGTTTGAGCAAGCATTATTTCGCGAAAAAGAATTAGCACAAGTAACACTGCAATCAATTAAAGATGCAGTAATTACCGCAGATGCCTTTGGTCGAATTAAATCACTCAATCCGATTGCCGAAAAACTAACTGGTTGGAGCGAAAAAGAAGCCGAAGGTGTTGCTTTAAAAGAAGTATTTCGGATCATTAACGAAACTACTAATGAAGCCGTAGAAAACCCAGTAGCAAAACTTTTACGAGGTAAACAAGACGAAACCTTTGCCAACAATACCCTGTTGATTGCTCGTAATCAAGAGCAGTATGCTATTGACCACTCAGCAGCACCTATTCGTTCCCGTGAAGGTGAAGTTATGGGTGTAGTGCTAGTATTTCGTGATGTCACTTCATCTAGACAGATGGCGCGTCAGCTAACTTGGCAAGCTAGTCATGATCCTTTAACTGGGTTAGTAAATCGCCGAGAGTTTGAACATCGCTTGGAACAAGCTGTAACTACTGCTCAAAATGAAAATCAACAACACGCTTTGTGTTGTTTAGATCTTGATAAATTCAAGATTGTGAATGATACTGCTGGTCATGCAGCCGGAGATGAATTGTTGCGTGAAGTAACTAAATTACTCCAATCTCATGTGCGTAAAAGTGATGTAGTTGCTCGTCTTGGTGGTGATGAATTTGCTATATTACTCTACCAATGTGCCATAGAGCAGGCACAGTCACTTGCAGAAATAATTTTGAGACAAATTAAAGAATTGAGATTTGAATATAACAATCAAATATTTACTATTGGCGTTAGTATTGGCTTAGTTACTATCAATTCTACGACGCATAGCCGAGATAGCGCTTTAAGTTTAGCTGATGCTGCTTGCTATGCAGCTAAAAACCAAGGTCGCAATCGTATTTGCGTTAATAATGAAAATTATTCGCACTCAGTTAATTAAAACATTTATTATGAATAACCTTTTTGCCTAAGTCAAATAACTAACCACAGATGGAACACAGATCAACACAGATTAACACAGATGTATTAACTAATTTTTGTAATAAAGCTAATATTAAGAATTATTTACAATTATTTACTGCTAGTTTTTTATTAGTTTTTGCAACAAGTTGTGCTGCTAATAATAAAAAATCGTCAAGTATTAATCTAGCAACACAGACAGTTAATTTAAAAATTTCAGCCGCTATTAGTTTGAGTAATCTTTTAAAAGAAGTTAAGCAAATATATAAATCTAAACATCCAAGCGTAAATATTACTTATAACTTTGGTGCGTCTGGTGCTTTGCAGCAACAAATCTCACAAGGAGCAGATGTTGATGTGTTCTTTTCTGCTGCAACTAAGCAAATGGACGCCTTGCAAAAATCTAGTTTAGTCGTAGATGGAACACGGCAGAACCTGTTGACTAATCAATTAGTTTTAATTACTCCCAAAAATGGTTTATTTTTAACAAACTTTAAACAATTAACCGACAAGAAAATTAAACGTATAGTAATTGGAGAGCCTAAAAGCGTACCAGTTGGACAATATTCACAAGAATTATTAACTAACTTAGAAATTTGGCAGCAAATTAAACCTAAAGTTGTTTTTGGAAATAATGTTCGTCAGGTGTTAACTTTTGTAGAAACTGGTAATGCTGACGCTGGTATTGTCTATACTACCGATGCTAAAGAATCAAATCAAGTAAAAGTTAGAGCAACTGCACCTGGAAATCTTCACTCGCCAATTATTTACCCAGTTGCCGTAATTAAAGGTAGTCGTAATCAAGAGGCTGCAAAATCATTTGTACAGTTTCTCACAACTGGACAGGCAAAAACTGTATTTAAAAAATACGGTTTTGGTGTAGTTAAATAAGTAATGATTATAAATTATTGCAAAATACAATTTTTTCATCAGGGCTTACGGATAGATCCCCCTAAATCCCCCTTAGAAAGGGGGACTTTGAATGTTTCCCCCCCCCCTTTTCTAAGGAGGGCTAGGGGGGATATAGTTTTCGGGTTTGCGTAAGTTTTGCTACTTTTAAAACAGCCTAACTAAAATCTACTGATGCAACTTGAATTATCACCTTTATGGATATCTTTAAAAACTGCGGGACTGGCTACAGTCATTACTTTTTTTCTAGGTATTGCCGCGGCTAGGTGGATGCTGGAAACTCAACTTAAAGCTAAACCAATAATAGAAGGTATATTAATTGCTCCCTTAGTTTTGCCACCAACAGTTGTAGGATTTTTATTATTGTTGTTGTTTGGAAAAAATAGTTTAATAGGTCAATTATTATTAAAATTTGGGTTAAGTATAATTTTTTCTTGGCAAGCAACTGTAATTACAGCAACAGTGGTAGCTTTCCCCTTAATGTATAAAACGACACTAGCAGCTTTTGAACAAATTGATGTGAATTTGCTAGGAGTAGCCCGCACTTTGGGTGCATCAGAATGGGCTGTGTTTTGGCGAGTAATGTTACCTTTAGCTTTACCTGGAATTGTTGCTGGGACAATTCTTTCTTTCACTCGTGCGTTGGGAGAATTTGGCGCAACGCTGATGTTAGCGGGTAATATCCCTGGGGAAACCCAGACTATCCCAATGGCAATTTATTTTGCTGTGGAAGCTGGGGATATGCAGCAAGCTTTGATTTGGGTGTTGATTATTTTGGGAATTTCTTTAAGTGTATTGGTTGCTGTTAATTTTTGGACTGGATATCAGCGCCGCTTAATTGCAGGTTCTAAAGCTACAATTGCACTACTTCAACCTAGTGTCATTCTCCCACCAAATCAGCTTACTATTCCCACTGGTTCACCTGCGGATAATATCAATTTATTCGTAGATATTGAAAAACCTCTCCCTAACTTTTCTCTAGATATCAGCTTAAGTAGCGCCAGGGGAGTATTAGGAATCTTGGGCGCTTCGGGATCTGGTAAAAGTATGACTCTGCGTTGTATTGCTGGATTAGAAACGCCACGTAGAGGAAAAATAATTTTAAATGGACGGGTTTTATATGACTCCCAAAAAAGAATAAATCTGCCTAGTCAAGCTCGGCGGGTTGGTTTTTTATTTCAAAATTACGCCTTATTTCCTCATCTTACAGTTGCTCAAAATATTGCTTTTGGCTTACACAAGCATAAATCTACTGTGAGTATCAATCAAGAAATAGAAACACAACTAGCTGCTTTTCAATTGCAAGGGTTAGCCAAGCGATATCCTCATCAACTATCAGGAGGTCAGCAGCAACGGGTAGCTATGGCTAGGGCTTTAGCTAGTAAACCGGATGTATTGTTACTGGATGAACCTTTTTCGGCATTAGATACACACTTACGCAGTCAGTTAGAACAACAATTAATTGCCAGATTAGCTAATTATGAAGGAGTAACTTTATTTGTTACCCATAATCTTGAGGAAGCTTATCGAGTTTGTGAGAATTTATTGGTACTGGAACAGGGAAATGCGATCGCATTTGGTCGCAAACAAGATATTTTTGAACATCCAGCTAGTTTTAGCGTAGCCCAATTAACAGGGTGTAAAAACTTTTCTCGCGCTGTAGCTACAGAATTACAAAGAATCAAGGCAATTGATTGGGATTGTAGCCTGAATGTAGTTGAACCTATCCCAGATAAAATTAATTATGTAGGCATTCGCGCCCATCAATTAACCTTTCCTAAAGATATTAGCCAAGAAAATACTTTTCCTTGCTGGTTAGTAAATACTAGCGAAACACCCCATAGAATGACACTATATTTAAAACTTCATCAACCACCAACTAGCGCTCAAGATTACGATTTGCAAGCAGAAGTTTTTAAAGAAAAATGGGCAGTTCTCAAAGACCGCCCCTTTCCTTGGTTAATTCATTTGCATCCTTTACGGCTAATGTTGTTGCAGTAGGTACATTAGACTGTCATTGGTCATTGTTAATTGGTAAAGATTTTATGGGTGAACCATATAAATCAACGAATCTTTTAAATAACCACATGGTATCTTGATGAGAATGTTTACTTGAGTTAACTAAACGGTCTTTATGGGTTTGAGCTAACTTCTTTAAGTAAGGTAAATCTTCAAACAAAGTTAAACAAGAAGCAAAATGCAAAATCACTTGCAAGAAGAATTTTGGACATGGTATATTGCTGTAAATGTCTATTAAAAATTTATGCTCTGTTTCAGTAAGAGGAATAACATTAAAGATGACAACGATCCTTTTGTTATTGTATACTGGAATATTCAATTCAACAGTATAAGGCGTATGCAATACTAATTGCACTTCAACAATTGGCTGTCTCCAAATCCTCAAGACGTTAAATGGAGAATCTAAAACTGTTTGAAATTTTACCATTCCTCCAACCGTAGTTGGTTGGACATTGCTAACTTGAATTACCTTTAAGTTATTCAGGCTAAAACCATGAATTGTCTCTAAATGTTTTAAATTTAATAGGTGATAAATTTGACAGAGATAAGGAAAAGGTAAAAGATATTCTTGCCTAATCATGTGGTATTCGTGCAACTCAAGCATTCTCGCTTGTACTGCTTCTGCATATCCTCCTTGTTGAGCAGAATTTAAATTAGGGATATATTCTGTGAGTGTATCTACATTATCAGTAGCCAAGCTGGGTTCTGGTTTTAAAGACAGCCAACTTAAAAAGAAGAAAGAAGCTGTCAATAAATTGAGAATTTCTACTGGAGATAAATAACCATCAGCAAAAGCAGCAATACCGCGATCGCTAATTCCAAATAGCCAGGATGGAATACCAAACATCCATATACTATTTCTGAGCTTGGCTATTAATGCAGTAAATTCTAAATCTGGTTGATATTTGCGAGTTTCAATTTGATTTGGGATATCAGGCAACATTGTATTTTAAAAGGGTATTAAAAAAGCAATCAAACAGTCTTAAAGCAGACGGAATTACCCCAGTTAGGGACGCAAAAGTTAAACGAAATAAAATCTCGCTTAGAAGATGAGTAGATTCTTCCTGGGAATAAAAATTTACATGGAAGTAGTGATTGAGCAGCTAGATTACGTCCTGATTCTGACGCTAACAAATATTATTTTTAAATGCCCTCTATCCCAGGGTGATCAAGTATTTCTTCTGAAATTAGAAACTATCTTCAAAAAGAGCAATCGCCCTTTGTACTTCTAACCAACAAATAATCAAAACGGCTACTTTATTGAGTAATAACAAGCCACATAAAAGGAAAGCAAAGCTTATTGACAATTTGTAGGAGTGAAACATAGCCAGACGCACCAAAAATAAAAAAGCTAAGTGCTGATAGCTGAGTGCTGACCGCTATACAATATGATTTGGCAGTTGAGACAGGTACAGCGAAAAAGTGAAGCTATTTATTTACCACACCCCCGAACTTACCCCTGGATCTGAAGTGCCAGAATGTGCGATCGCTGTTGATGTCCTCCGCGCTACAACTACAATGGCAACAGCACTCAATGCAGGTGCAGAAGCAGTGCAAGTCTTCAGCGATCTAGAGAAACTGATGCAAGTCAGTGAAGAATGGCAACCAGATAAGCGTCTACGCGCTGGAGAAAGAGGCGGAAGCAAAGTAGCAGGTTGTGACTTGGGTAACTCTCCCCTCGACTGCACCCCAGAAGTTGTTCAAGGCAAACGCTTATTCATTACCACTACCAATGGCACCCGCGCCTTACAGCGAGTGCAAGATGCTTCCATAGTGTTAGCAGCAGCATTAATTAATCGCGCCACCGTTGTAGACTATGTGTTATCCCAACAACCAGAAACAGTTTGGATAGTCGGTTCTGGTTGGGAAGGCAGTTATTCCTTAGAAGATACAGTTTGTGCAGGTGCGATCGCGCACAGCTTACTAACACAACTTAACTGTCCGTTGAACGAACTAGCGGGAAATGATGAAGTTATCGCTGCGATCGCACTTTATCGCCAATGGCAAGATAACTTACTAGAAATGTTCCACCATGCCAGTCACGGTCAACGCTTGCTGCGCCTCAATTGCCATGAGGACTTAAAATATTGCTCTCAAACTGATATTTTGGATGTTTTACCTATCCAAAGAGAACCAGGAGTTTTAATCAAAAAAGCCTAAATCAAACATTGTAGTAAGAAAAATAAACAAAGAAATAACTGGACTGTTTTTATCAGTCCAGTTAGTTGGTCTTAAGGTCTGCAATTCAACTTGATGTCTCCTACCAAATTCCACTCAACTAACTCGGCTTTACTTTTAACGAAGATTACCTCTAATACAGGCGGTCAAACCCTTGGCAAGTCTTCGCTTCAGCTAATCTACTTATATTTACTTTTTAACCGGAATAAAGATGAATTAGAGAGCCGAACTTGATATTGATTTAATCATATAGTTAAATTATTTATCATGTATATTCCTATAGCAAGACCTAATATTTGGTATTGATGGACACATAGGTTTTTTAATCATCAATAAAAACGCGTAAATAATCTCATGGTTAGCTTTTAAATATCTACAACAATTCAATCTAACAATTAATTGCTAAATTTGACCTTAAAAGTATTAAATAATGACAACCATAAAATTAATCAGATTATTTTCATTAAGTCACTCTCGCTGTTATTAACTACTCAAACGTTCCATCAAACAGTTAGCAATGCGACGCGCTGCACCAGATTCTCCCATCCGCTTTGCTCCATTTTCAGCAATTAACTGTAACCTATCGGGATCGCGGAATAAACTTTGCACCGCAGTTGCCACATCAATAGGTTGTTTTACCAAAATTAAAGATAAACCTAGTAAACGACTTTGAGCCTCTGCAAAAGCCGGAGTATATTGGGGGCCGCTTCCTGGTATAGCGATCGCAGGTTTTCCTAACCCAATAAATTGTTCTGTAGCAGTACCAGCCATTGCAATTGCTAAATCACCATTAATTAAACATTTACTATAAGCATTAGTCGTCAAAATTAAACTGCAATTTTCTTTAATAAATGTTTCGGCTGCGGAATCTTCAACTAACGAAATTGCTAACTCAGTTGCTTCTAGCTTCCTCCAACCTTGACTTACTAAAACTTGGCGCAAAGAGTCCAGACTTAAAGTAGGTGCGATCGCTCCCAGCAAAACTATAGAACGTCGAGAAAAAACTTTAATTAATCCATCTACCGCAAGAATGATTTGCTGCCAATTTTCATAAGCTTCTGGAGGTCGAGAACCAGGGATAAGAGTAACAATTAGCGATCGCTTAGTTTCCTTTAACTCCGCATCTCGCTCATAAAAAATCGCTGGTGGAATTTCTGGTAAAATTCCATCCATCATCGGATTACCCAAATCAAAAGCCGGAATTGACCACTGCTGCAAAATCTCAGTCGTCAACTTATCTCTAGGAAACACCGCCTTACACCTAGAACGACTCATCAACCAACGTTCCCAAGGCAAATAAACAGAACCCCACCAACTTTCTGAACGTTCCCCCCAAGACTTACGGGGTAACAAACCAGCTTCATCCCGCAAATAATATTCAGACTTAGCAGTACCAACAAAAGCATAATCACAACCACTTAACCAAGCAAACAATAACGGTACAATATCCCCAACCGCTAAAATTACCCCACCACTCTTCGCCCAGCTACGCATAGCTTTAAATTGAGCCAACGTCAGTTGTAATAAACCACCCTTAATATCTCGCATCAACTGACGGCTATCCATATAAATAAAGCCACCAGAAGGCATCGTCTGCATTTTTCCAATCACAGGAATGCCTAACCCAAAATAAGCTTGCCCTTCTCCCACCAAAGGTAAAGCCGCTAAATTGGGGCAATTAGGATGTTGCTGCAATTCCTGCAAAATTCGCACAGCAATGACATCTTCCCCATGACCGTTACTCAGACAAAGTAGCTTCATAAACCTCCAACAATTTGACCTCCGCTTCTGCTTACCTTTGCAACCTACCTTGCAGCAGAACTTCGCAAAAGAAGGCGCTTAAAAAATAAAATTATCTACCACAGCAATTAGACCAGATCAAATTGTGTCACAGCTACGGAACTTAAGCAGGTTTCTCTGGGTCAGAATTTATATAGTAAAAGATTCCTGAACATACAAACCATTAGCCTAATCACAGGGCAAGAGGAACAAACTCCCCTTCTTACCCACAAATGATATTGCTTAACAAAACAAACTTAAAAATAGAGATTATATGCGTTTTCCAGTTGTTGCCATCTATACCTTAGTTGCCCTAACTACTTGCGGGTTGCCTTTACAGGCATTTGCTCAACCTAACACCAACCAAAAACCAGCAAGTGATTATGTAGTACCAGTTGATGAAACTACAGCACCTGTAAACGCCATTAGCAACTCACCATCGGTGGTAGTTCCAGCAGCAGCAACTCCAACTTCTAGTAGTACGCTGGTACAAGCACAAACTCCTGCCCAATTAACCCCCCCGCCTGTTAATGTTCCCAGCACATCAACCAAACCTAGTACCCAAAAAGATGTGCAGGTAACAGCAACCGATGTGCAAGTTGTAGGTGCTGCCAATGAATTACAGCAATTTATTAAGAATACAATTACTACTAAAAGTGGTAGTGCTACCAGTAAAAGCCAGATAGATAGAGATGTGGCGGCGCTTTTAGCAACAGGTTCCTTTACCGATGTTCGTGCCACTACCCAAACTACACCTGCTGGCATAAAAGTAGTTTATCAAGTGCAACCAATAGTTGTGCGATCGCTCCAACTTTCCGGCGCAAAAGTCCTTACACCAGCAGTAGCCAACGACTTATTTAAATCTCAATTAGGCGCAACAATCAACCCCGCATTAATCCGTCAAAGTATTGAACAACTACAACAGTGGTATGCCAAAAACGGTTATGTTTTAGCGCAAGTAGCAACAGTACGCCCCAGTAATCAAGGAGTAATTTTAATTGAAGTTGCTGAGGGTGTAGTTGGAGATGTAAATTTCCGATTTTTAGATAAAGATAGCAAACCAATAGCAGGTCGCACCAAAACAGACTTCCTGACTAGCAAATTGCAAGTCAAACCCGGTGAAGTTTTTCAAGTAAATGTAGCGCGGACAGACTTACAATCACTCTACAAATTAGGACTATTTGAAAAAGTAGACATTGCTCTAACTGGTGATGCTACAAAAGCTAATGTCACCTACGATTTAACAGAAGTTCCTGCCCGTTCAATTAATGCAGGCGGCGGCTACAATTCTGACAATGGTTTAGTAGGTACAATCAGTTACAAAGATCGTAACTTTAGTGGCATTAATCAACAGTTGGGTGTAAGTATACAAGCAGGTAGCCGCGACTTGCAATTTGATACCAGCTTTAGCAATCCCTTTAATCCCAGTGATCCCAACAAACTAGGATATACAATTAATGCCTTTCGTCGTCGCGGTTTTTCACAAACCTTTGACGAAGATATTAAATTACCCAATGGTGACTCAGTACGTCAAGGACAGTTTGGTGGTGGTATTACATTTAGCAAACCAATAGATCAATGGCAAACATCATTAGGTTTGAATTATACCCGCACCAGTATACGCGATCGCTCTGGTGAGATTTCTCCCGTAGATTCCAAAGGCAACCAGCTAACTTTTAGTAACACTGGTATTGATGACTTAGTAACATTATCTGCGGGTGTCGTTAGAGATCAACGTAACAACCCCGTTAGCCCCACCCAAGGCTCAGTATTTAGTTTAACCACAGAACAATCTATTCCTGTCGGCAGCGGTAACATCTTAATGAACCGTATTGAAGGTAACTATAGCCAGTACATCCCCGCAGGTTTAATCAATGCAGGTAAAGACAAGCAAGATGTCCTAGCTTTTAACATCCAAGGTGGTACTACAATTGGTGATTTACCACCCTACCAAGCCTTTAACATTGGTGGAATTAACTCAGTGCGCGGTTATCAAAATGGTGACGTTGCTAGTGGACGCAGTTTTGTCCTAGCCTCAGCAGAATACCGTTTCCCAGTTTTCTCAGTTATCGGCGGTGTCTTATTTGCTGACTATGGTACAGATTTAGGCTCTAGCGATAGTGTACCAGGACAACCAGGGGTTGATCGTGGTAAACCTGGCAATGGCTTTGGTTATGGTGCTGGGATGCGCGTTAACTCACCAATTGGATTAATTCGCGCCGACTTTGGCATCAACGATCAAGGGCAAAGTAAAATACAATTTGGTATCGGGCAACGCTTCTAAATAAAGTATGAAGTATGAGGTATTTTTTCTAATTCATACTTTATAATTCATATTTTTAATGATGAAATCCCAAGTAACCAAAAAATTACAAAATGGTAAATATAGCCTAGAACAAGTTCTAGGGCAGGGCGGCTTTGGCATTACCTATAAAGCCATACATCACTATTTGAAACAGCCAGTAGTGATCAAAACCCTCAACGAGTCCTTACAGTACCGTTCTGACTTTGAGCGCTTCCTTTCTCAATTTCAGGATGAAGCCAGACGTTTAGCGTTATGTGTTCATCCTAATATTGTTCGCGTGATAGACTTCTTTCACGACGAAGGAATGCCCTACTTAGTCATGGATTACATTCCTGGTTTAACCCTCAAACAAGTTGTATTTCCAGATAATCCACTTAACGAAGCGATAGCCGTCCACTACATCCGGCAAATTGGCTTTGCTTTAAGAGTTGTCCATCAACAAAAATTACTACATCGGGATGTCAAGCCTGATAACATTGTCTTGCGTCAAGGCACTCATGAAGTAGTATTAATTGATTTTGGCATTGCGCGAGAGTTCACCCCAGGCGTAACTCAGACACATACCAGTTTAGTTTCTGAAGGCTATGCCCCCATTGAACAGTATCTAGACAAAGAAAAGCGCACAACCGCAACCGATGTCTATGCCTTAGCTGCTACCCTTTACACTTTATTAACTGCCAGAGTCCCAACACCCGCAGTTTTGAGAGATAGGCAACCAATCCCAGAACCAAGAGAATTACAACCCGAACTGAGTGCGGCTGTTAATCAAGCAGTAATGCGTGGGATGGCAATTGAAACTAAATACCGACCTGGCACAATTGACGAGTGGTTAAATCTTTTACCTACAGACTTAGATGTTCCAGCTAATCCTGCTGTTACTCAGCCAGTTGCTCATCAGACAGCCGCAACACAGGCGTTTATTCCCCAAAATCCATCATTACAAGGTCAGCCGCCTCCAAAGCCACTCATTTCTTTCTTGCCTAAATTGAGTGTTCGTCATGCGGCAATTGGTGGAGTAGCCGCAATCACCGCTTTAGTAAGTATCTCTGTAGCAGCCGTCAAGCAAGAACCTCAGCCGTCCCCATCCCCACAAGTTACACAACCTAGCAGTACTCCCACAGTTGAAAATAGTACTGCGTCCCCAGAACAATCTCCATCACCTGTTGAGCAACAAAGTACTGGCTCAACTCAAAATAAGACAAATGTGCCAGTAACTCAGCCGAGATCTAGGTCAGCATCTCAGACAATACCAGCGATCAGACGCGATCGCACCACCTCAAATTTACCCTCAACTCCAACCCAAACTGAATCATCCTCTACTATCCAAGAGCAACCCACTGTTTCCAGGCGCAAGCGACGCTATACATACACCCAAGATCAATCACCTGCTAACGTACAGCAGACCCAACCATCTGCATCTTATTCGCAGCCAGCATCTATACAGAGAAGCTTTACCAAATCTTATTCTCAGCCAGCATCTATACAGAGAAGCTCTACTAGATCTTATTCTCAGCCAGCATCAGCAGTAGATAATCAACCATCGGTTTTTTCTAATCAACAGTCAGCAAAACAACAGCCACCAGCACCTCCTCGCCAACGCAAGCAACCTGTAGTTGAATCATCTTCTGATAATTCCGCATACTCAGAGTCAGATTACAAACCGGATAGGGTAGATCAAGACTCTAAAGCTAAACCTGAAAAGAACAAGCCACCCAAACCATTTCAAGGCAAGAAAGACAATTAACAATTACCAATTATCACTACTCATCACCTTAGTTGCCCCATACAGGCAAACAGTTGTTATAATCAATAAATATCAGACAAGGGGCTGTCATGGTTTCGACGTGTTGGCGAACACTGCCCCGTGATACAGGTCGAGAGCGAGTCTTCTCTCGTAAATACCGGACTCAAAAAAAAAGTAAATGCGAACAACATCGTTCCTTTCGCTCGTAAAGCGGCCACTGTTGCTGCCTAATAACCTCTAGTATCTAGTAGGTTTGAGCGTCTGTAGTTTGACTCCGTTAAGGACTACAGATAACCCCAACGGATGCGTTCTTTAGTTGTCCTCTGGTAGGCTAAAGTGCAAAGAACTCACCAGTGCATCCTGTCATCCGGGATAATGGATGGTTCCCGCCCTGAGGGTTAGAAGGGCTAAACCTGTGAATGAACGGTAAGTTAATACCCAAGGCGGACGGCAGTTCGATTCTGCCCAGCTCCATACCTAAACAACTTATTTAAAATACCATCCTAGAATTTTGTTTTTAGGATGGTATTTTATTTGAGGACTTACGCTAAGATTCCCATAATAACTAGGTCAACGCGAGTTAAACGTATTACCCCACCCCCACCTCAAATTTCGGCGAGGGGAAGATTTTTGGTTTGATCTTTTTTAATTTGGAGCTAAGTATGTGGACTTGACGGGGTGACAACCCCGTCGAAACTCGCTCTGCGCTTCGCGCAGAGCATTGTATTTCAGGGGGCGACAAGCGCCCCCAAAGCCTGATGTGCTTTGCACATCAGGGTTCAGCCCTTATCAAAAAACTGTCAGCTTATTGACAACAAGCTCTCTATAGAGAAAAAAGTATCAAACTGTGATAAAAAAGAACGG